>VAYK01000161.1 GCA_005884985.1 Actinomycetota bacterium
TCACCGAGCCCACCCGGAGATCACGGTGGTCCAGGGCAACCACAGAGTCGAGGGGCCGGAGCTCGGGGGCCGCGTCGACGACGACTCGATCGACATCCTGCACTTCCCGATGCGCACCTACGCCCAGTTCGAGAACAAGATCGTCAAGGGTGGTCGCGCGTACGCGCGCAATCGCGAGCTCCCCCACCGCACGGGTCGCACCTGGCGCCGCCTGTACGAGCTCTGGGAGCAGGGCGAGCTTCGCGCTCATTACGACGAGCAGGTGGTCACCGGCCAGGGTAGTGACGATCTTCTCGAGGACACGCGGCTGCGGGACTACCTGCGCGAGCTTCGGGCGGGCGCCGCCGCGCGCTAGATCCCGGCGCGGCGGTCAGCGAACCGCGGCATCGACCGGGGCGTCGCTCCGGGCCCGGCCCTTGTCGGCGACGCTCGTCCACAGCGACAGGTCGATTTCCGGGCAGAGCTCGGCGAGTCGCGTGGAGTCCTCCCGATAGCGCGCAGCGAGGTCCTCGCTCAGCTTCGGCCTGAGCTGGGCAGTGCCGCGGCCCACCTGTCGGTGCTTCAAGAGGCGGTCCGGCGTCTTCGCGGGTGGGTCGACCCCGAGGAAGCGCCAGGTGCGTTCCATCTCGCCAACAGGGTCCTGAACGCAGCGCTCGAACTGCAGGACGAGCACCTGCTCCCTCGGAAAGAGCTCGAATACATGGCGGAGCTGCTGGAAGTAGAAGCCGCGCCAAGTCGCGTCGCCGATCGACGGCAGCCGTACCCGCTCTTCTCGCTCCTCGGCCATCCGCTGCAGCCTGGCAACGGCGGAGCGGTAGCGGGCCACGGGATCACGGAGCATGACGAGGAGGCGAGCATTGGGAGCCGCCCTGTGGAGCAGGGAAATCGACCAGAAGTCCGGGAGATAGCGTGGCGTCCACTCACCGACGAGCTGGCCGGGGGGACGCGGAAACAGCGACGCGTACTCGGCCGCGATCTCGTTCGGAGCATCCCCTCGCCAGAAGCGATCGAAGTAATGAACCTCCTTGCCGAGTGGCGAGCGCCGGATCCGTGGGTGGCGGCGCATCGAGTCGTACCACCAGCTGGTCCCACAGCGCTGGGCGCCGATCCCGACGTACGTCGGCGGCCCCGTCTCCCACCCCGGTGGGCATTCGGGGATCTCCAGGGGCGCGTTCCAGGGCCTCAGCCGGTCCACCAGACGTGAAACAGTAACGGTCGCCCATGGGACTGCTCGACGGCATTCGCCGGCGGGGCATTCGCCGGCCGGGAGTCACTTTCGGTCGCGGTCGGCGCGAAGCCGGTCGTGTGCCGGCGCCGTTCGTGGTTGGCATCGCCCGCTCGGGCACCACGCTCCTGCGGCTGATGCTGGACGCTCATCCGCAGCTGACGATCCCGCCCGAGACCCACTTCCTCCCGCGGCTGTTCACCCAGTTCGACCGCTGGGTCGAGCAGGGAATCGAGGGCGCCGAGCTTCGCGAGCGAGCGATGGAGCTGATCGTCAGTCATCCGCGCTGGGGAGACATCGACCTCGATCCCGGAGAGGTCGAGCGTCGGATGGCGCATCACGAGCCGCTGACCGGGGGCGACGCTGCCCGCTCCTTCTACGAGGCATACGCCGCGTGCGAGGGCAAGCCCCGCTGGGGCGACAAGTCACCCCCCTACACGTGGAAGGCGAAGCGGATCCAGCGTGCCCTGCCGGAGGCCCACTTCATCCATCTGATCCGCGACGGTCGCGACGTCGCCCTGTCGCTCAGCGAGGTCAGCTGGGGGCCGGGCGACGTCCAGGCCGCGGCGACGAAGTGGGTCGAGGAGCTGGGGCGGGCGCGGCACCGGGCGCAGCGGCTCCGTCCGGGCACCTACGTCGAGATCAGGTACGAGGACCTGGTTGCCGACCCCGAGCCCCTCCTGCGGCGAATCGCCGACTTCGTCGGCCTGCCATGGGACCCCGTGATGCTCGACTACCATCACGGCGCCGAGGAGCGGATGAAGGAGGTGGTCCGCGACTTCCATCCGCTGGGGGGTGGGACGATCACGGCCGAGGAGCGCAAGCGCCAGCACGAGCTCGTCAAGAGCCCGCCGAGCTCCAGCCGGGTGGGGCGGTGGCGCACCGAGATGTCCGCTGAGGATCGTGAGGCGTTCGAGACCGTCGCAGGGGACCTGCTCAGAGCGTTGGGCTACGAGGTTTGAGCGGCCCGGCTAATCGAGTGATCGGCCGGTGATCCGCTCGTAGGCCTGCAGGTACTTCACCCGCGTGTTGGCGACGACCTCCTCCGGAAGCTCCGGTGCCGGCGGGCTGTGATCCCAGCCGATCTGGTCGAGCCAGTCGCGCAGATACTGCTTGTCGTAGGAGCGCTGCGGACGCCCGGGCTGGTGCTCGTCGGCCGGCCAGAAGCGCGAGGAGTCGGGGGTGAAGACCTCGTCGCCGAGCACCACCTCGGCCCCGGGCGACGAGCCGAACTCGAACTTCGTGTCGGCCAGGATGATGCCGCGTGCCTCGGTGTGCCGAGCGGCGTGCTCGTAGAGCTCGATCGAGGTCCGCCGCAGCTCCTTCATCAGGGGGCGGTCGCCGATGATCTCGGCGGCGCGCTCGAAGTCGACGTTCTCGTCGTGGTCACCGACCTCGGCCTTGGTCGCGGGCGTGAAGATCGCCTCCGGAAGGCGCTCGGACTCTTGCAGGCCAGCCGGCAACTCGATCCCGCAGATCGAGCCGGACTCGCGGTACTCGCGCCACCCCGAACCGGAGAGGTACCCGCGCACCACGCACTCGACCGGGTACATGTCCAGGCGCCGCACGCGAATCGCCCGGCCGGCGACCTCCTCGGGCACCTTCTCAGAGAGGAAGTGATTGGGACAGATCCCGCCGGTGCTCTCGAACCAGAACAGCGACATCTGGGTGAGCACCCGTCCCTTGTCGGGTATCGGGTTCGGCATGATCACGTCATATGCCGAGATCCGATCCGAGGCGACCATCAGCAGATCGCTCTCGAGCTCGTACATCTATGGGACTCGGCCGATGCTAACAACGGCTCCGGCAGCGAGATAGGAAGGAACGATCGCGATGGAGGAGATCAGGCCTGGCCTGTGGCACTGGAGGGCCATGCATCCAAAGATCAAGATCGAGGTGAGCTCGTACTACGTCGCCGACTCGGGAACGCTGATCGACCCGATGCTCTCCGCGGCGGGCGTCGAGTGGTTCCGCGAGCGCGGCGAGCCACGGCGCGTGGTGCTCACCAACCGCCACCATCGGCGCCGCAGCGACGACTTCAAGGAGGCGTTTGGCTGTGCGGTGCTCTGTCACGAGGCGGGCCTGCACGAGTTCGAGGGCGGTCCCGAGGTGGAGGGCTTCAGGTTCGGCGACGAGCTGGCACCGGGGATCGTGGCGCTGGAGGTGGGGGTGATCTCGGCGAGGGCCTGCTCTCGTTCGCCGACGGATTGATCAACCACGGCGAGCTGGGCTTCGTCTCCGACTGGCTGCTCGGCGACGACCCGGCCGGCGTCAAGCGCGGCCTTCGCGATTCGCTGCGCGCCCTGCTCGATCGCGAGTTCGACAGCCTGCTGTTCGCGCATGGCGATCCGCTGCTCGGCGGCGGCAAGCGGGTGCTGCGGCAGTTCGTCGACCGAGCCTAGATACCCCCTACCCGTATATACTCCCCGACAATGACCGAGCAAGTGTCCAAGCCCGGGTATGTCGACGACAAGGAGGCTGTGCTGCGCCGCCTCTCGCGGATCGAGGGGCAGGTGCGCGGCCTGCGGCGGATGGTCGACGAAGAGGTCTACTGCATCGACGTGCTGACCCAGATCGCCGCCGTCGACAAGGCACTGGACGGCGTGGCCCTGCAGCTCCTCGCCGACCACACCAACCACTGCGTGCGCGATGCCGTCGCCCGCGGCGGTGAGGAAGCGGACGAGAAGGTCGGCGAGCTGCTGGCCGCCGTCGAGCGGTTCGCACGCACCCGATGACGCTTCCTCCGGGACCGAGCGCGCCCGCCGCGTTTCAGACCGCGCGCCTCGTCGCCCGCCCGGTGCCGTTCTTGGAGTCCTGCCGGCGCCGCTACGGCGAGACGTTCACTGCCCAGGTGCTCAGGGTGGGCCCGATGGTCTTCATCTCGGACCCGGCGTCGATCAAGACCCTGTTCGGCGCCGATCGCCAGAACACGATCGCCCCCGGCCGCAATGTCGTCCTGGCTCCGGTCCTCGGCCGGCGCTCGCTGCTCCTGCTCGAGGGCAAGGAGCACCTTCGCCGGCGCAAGCTGATGCTGCCGCCGTTCCACGGCGAGCGCATGCGTGCCTACGAGGCGGTGATGGCCGAGGCGACCGAGCGCGAGGTGGCCTCGTGGCCCGTCGGGCGTGCCTTTCCGCTCCACCCGAGCATGCAGGCGATCACCCTCGAGGTGATCCTGCGTGCGGTGTTCGGGGTCGAGGACGACGAGCGGCGAGCGCTCCTGCGACGCAACCTGGTCGGAATCCTCGCCACCACGCGCTCGCCGCGGGCGATCGGGATGACGATCGGCCGCCTGCGGCGCCTGCCCGTCTATCGGCGAGTCGGGGAGATGCTCGCCGAGGCCGACGAGATCCTTCTAGCGGAGATCGCCGAGCGCCGCGGCGATCCCCGCCTCGCGTCGCGCGAGGACATCCTCTCGCTGCTCGTCGGCGCTCGCTTCGAAGACGGCTCGACGATGAACGACGCCGAGCTGCGCGACCAGCTGATGACGCTGTTGATGGCCGGTCACGAGACCACTGCCACGGGGCTCGCCTGGGCCTTCGACCTTCTGTTTCGCGCCCCTCAGAAGCTCCAGCGCCTGCGCGCCGAGCTCGCCCAGGGCGGCCACGAGTATCTGGACGCGGCGATCGAGGAGACCCTGCGCGTGCGCCCGGTGGTTCCGTTCATCGGCCGCCAGCTTCGCGTACCCACGGAGCTCGGTGCCTACGAGCTTCCCGAGGGCACCACCGTCATGCCCTCGATCTACCTCGCCCACACTCGCCGGGACCTCTATCCGGATCCCCAGGCCTTTCGCCCCGAGCGATTCCTGGACGGCGGCCCGGACACATATAGCTGGATTCCCTTCGGGGGCGGCACCCGGCGCTGCATCGGCGCCGCCTTCGCCCAGCTTGAGATGCGGGTCGTCATGCGCACGGTGCTTGGCCGGGCCGAGCTCCGGCCGGCCACCAACCAGGCCGAGCCAATCGTTCGCCGCAACGTCACCCTGTCGCCGCGCAACGGCACCCCGGCGATCCTCGTCAGCCGCCATCCGGCACGCAGACTCGCGGCCACCGTCTGAACCCGCTCATATCACGGTCCCGACTGGGTAGCAGCAGCGCATGGGCGAGCCGAAGCTGACGAGCGAGGCCTTCGGGCACGGCGAGCAGATCCCGCGGCGCCATAGCTGCGAGGGCGAGGACCTCTCGCCGCCTCTCGCCTGGTCCGGCCTCCCCGAGGGAACGCGCTCGGTGGCGCTGATCTGCGACGACCCGGATGCCCCGTCCGGCACCTTCACCCACTGGGTGGCCTGGGGACTCGACCCGGCCGCCGGAGGGCTCGCCGAGGGCGAGACGGCCCCGGCCGAGGGCCGTGGTGGCTTCGGGACTGCCAGCTACCGCGGCCCCTGCCCGCCGCCGGGGCAGGGGCCCCATCGTTACTTCTTCCGGCTGTTCGCTCTGGACGCGGTGCCGGGGGTGAAGCCTGGCGCTGGTCGCGACGAGCTCGAAGGCGCGCTCGAGGGGCATGTGCTCGAGTCGGCCGAGCTGGTTGGCACCTACGAGCGCTGAGCCCGCGCGAGCGGGTTAGTCCCGCAGTCGTTCGAGCCGCTCGAAGATCTCGGGCAGGTGGGTGAGATAGGCGCCGGGGTCAAAGATCGCATCGAGATCAATGCCGTCCGCCTCCTCGTCGAGGGAGCCGGAGGCGACCGGTGACCCGACGGCGCCGGATGGGGCGGCGAGGTTTGTGGTGAGCTGGTCGGCCAGCAGATCGCGGAAGCTGGTGCCCTCGTCCCAGGCGCGCTGCGCCGACTCCTGGACGATCCGGTAGGCGGCGTCGCGGTCCATCCCCGACTCCACCAGAGCGGTCAGCGCTCCCTGGCTGAAGATCGCTCCGTGGGTCAGCTCGAGGTTCTTGCGCATCCGGTCGACGTGGACCGTCATCTCACGTGCCACTCGAGAGGCCAGATGCTGCATGTAGTCGAGCAGGATGGTGGCGTCTGGAAGCACCACCCGCTCGGCGCCGGAGTGGGAGATGTCGCGCTCGTGCCAGAGCGCGACGTTCTCGTATCCCGTCTGCGCGTATCCGCGAAGGACGCGGGCGAGCCCCGAGAGCCGTCGCGCACCTCGGTGCGCTGGAGGTTGCGAACCTCGGTCGCGAAGCGCTCCAGGCCGGCGCCTGCCAGCGCGATCGCGCCGATCAACTCGGCGTGGCGATCACGCGGCACCACCTGGGTGGAGACGTCCTCGGCGCGCAGGCCGAGCCCCTCCATCACCCGGCGCTCTACCGAGGGCAGCACCGAGGCGTAGGTTCCGACCGCGCCGGAGAGCTTGCCGACCCGAGCGCCCTCGAAGGCCCGCTCGAGCCTCCGCAGGTTGCGATCGGCCTCGAAGGCGAAGCCGGCAAGGCGCAGGCCGAAGGTCGTCGGCTCCGCGTGAACTCCATGGGTCCGCCCAGCGCAAAGCGTGTACGATCTCGCCCGCCGCCCGAAGCTGGAGCGCGAGCGCCGTGTCGAGGACGTCCGACGACGTCAGGCCGTAGTGGATCCACCGGCCCTCGTCCCCGACCTGTGTCGCGACCACGTCGACGAAGGCGGCGACGTCGTGACCGGTGGTCCGTTCGCGCTCGTTGACCGCCTCGACCGTGAACGCCGCCCGCTCGCGACAGGCCTTGGCGGCCTCAGCTGGCACCACGCCCTCGGCGGCCCAGGCGTCGGTGGCGGCCAGCTCGACGTGGAGCCACGCCTCCATTCGTCGCTCCGGCGTCCATACCGCACCCATCTCGGGGCGCGTGTAGCGCTCAATCACGCGTTAATTATCCGGGCGGCCAGCAAGCCGGCGTTCTTGGCGCCGTCGATTGCAACGCAGCCAACGGGGACCCCGGGCGGCATCTGGACGGCCGACAACAGCGCATCCAGGCCGCCAAGGCTCTTGCCCGCGAGCGGCACACCGATCACCGGCAGGTCGCTGTGGGCGGCCGCAACGCCCGGAAGGGCGGCGGACATCCCCGCCCCGGCAATGATCACCTTCAGGCCCCGCATTCTCGCCGCGTAGCAGTACTCGCGCACCCTCTCGGGGTCGCGATGGGCGCTTATCACCCGCACCTCGTAACGGATGCCCGCCTCATGGAGCGACTCGCCGGCCGGTCGCATCTTCGGCTTGTCGTTCGCCGACCCCATGATGATCCCCACCAGGGGCGCGTCGACCTCGATCTCCTCGAAGGCCGACTCGACCTCGGGCATCGGCTCCGCGGTGGCCGTCTCGGCCTTGCCACCGTTCGGTCGGTCGGGCTTCGCTATCTCCATCGATCCCTCTCCTTCGCTTCCCCGGGGATTCTCGCGCGGCGTCCGGCGGTCTAGCTCGCCGCGACCCTTTCCACCGCCCGGGCCGCGATGTCGGTTCGCATCTGCATTCCTGCAAACGAGATCAAACCCGCCGCCCTGTAGACGCGCTCGCGTGCGTCGCTGGGGGTCGGTCCGAGCGCGGTCACGTTCAGCACCCTGCCGCCGGCGGTGACGGTCTCGCTCGCTTCGATCGCCGTTCCGGCGTGAGTGACCTCGACCCCTTCGATCGCCGCCGCGTCGGCGAGTCCGCTGATCTCCTCTCCCTTGGACGCGGAGGCGGGATAGCCGCCGGAGGCGAGGACGACCGTCACCGCCCATTCCTCGGTGAACTCAGCCCTGGCGCCCTGAAGCCCGCCCCGCTGACGTGATGCCAGGCACAGCTCGATCAGGTCAGAGCGCAGCCGCGGCAGCACGGCCTGCGTCTCGGGATCGCCGAAGCGACAGTTGAACTCGAGCACCTTCGGCCCGGCCGGCGTGATCATCAGGCCCGCGTAGAGCACGCCGTGGTAGGCGGTTCCGCGGCGGCGCATCAGGTCGACGATCGGTCGATGGACCGCGTCGGCGATCTCCTCGGTGCGGGCACGATCGAACCCCGGCACCGGCGAGTAGCTGCCCATGCCACCCGTGTTCGGCCCCCGATCGCCGTCGAAGATCCGCTTGTAGTCCTGGGCCGGGGCCAGCGGGACCACGTTCTCGCCGTCGCACAGCGCCAACAGCGACAGCTCCTCCCCCTCGAGGTATTCCTCCAGCACGACCTCCGTGTCACCGAAGCGGCGCTCGAGGAAGAACACATCCGCGGCCTCGCGCGCCTCGGCCTCGGTCGCTGCGATGATCACTCCCTTGCCTGCAGCCAGTCCGTCGGCCTTCAAGACCGCGGGATAGGAGGCGCAGGCGAGGTGCTCGAGCGTCTCCTCGCGGGAACGGAGCACCGCGTGATAGGCCGTAGGTACCGACGCCGTCGCCATCAGCTCCTTGGCATGCACCTTCGACCCCTCGATCCTCGCCGCTTCGGCCCCGGGGCCGAAGCGGC
>VAYK01000029.1 GCA_005884985.1 Actinomycetota bacterium
CTGATCGCGAAACCGCGACTCGGCGTAGATCACCGCCGCGATCAGCGAGGGGTCCAGGTGCTTGGCTGCAGCCTGCTGGCGGATGATGTCGTCGTACCGGAGCGGCAGGGTGAGCTCGCGGATCGCCTTTTCGAAGTCGATCCGGCTGATCCCGATCGCCGCCCCGACCCCGATGGCAGCCGCGGCCACGACCGCCAGCCACCGGCGCCGGCGCGACCTGGGGCGTGTTTCCGCGCGGGCTCGCGGCCTGCGGCGCGGGTCCGCGGTCCTCGCGGGGCTCATGCCGCTCCTGGGGCGAGCGTCACCAGCTCCGGAACCAGTCGAGCTACCTGCTCCTCGAGCTCGGCCAGCGAGCCATCGTTGGGGATCACGTGGGTCGCCCGTGCAGCCTTCTCCTCCTGGGAGAGCTGTCGGCCGCTGCGCCCCTCGAGCAGCCGGGTCCCGCGGTCCCGCGCTCTCGCCGCCCGGGTGGAGTCGTCCGCGACCACGCACACCGTGGCGTCGAAAGCGGCCTCCATGCCGGTCTCGAACAGCAGCGGCACCTCGACGACCGCAAGCGTCGTATCGGGAGAATCGACTCGAGCCAGGCGAGCTCGTCGGGCCGCTCGAAGACGATCGCGCCAACCCGGCCGCGGTCCACCCCGCCGTCCGCCAGCACCGGCTCGCCCCAGCGCTCGACCAGCCGCTCGCGCACCTCCTGGGAGCCGAGGAGGTCGTGGACCACGGCGTCGCTGGACAGCGTCGCCGCGCCGAGCCGGGCGAAGGCGGCGAGCGCCTCCGACTTGCCGGAGGCGACCGCGCCCGTTAGGCCCACTAATACGGGCGCCGAGCCGTGAGGCGAGGCGACAGGCTGGTGCCTGTTGATGTCAGGCGGTGGGGCCACCGCCCGCCGATCAGGAGCCCTCGTCCTCCGAGGGCGGTTCGCCGGTCTCCTCGGCCTCTGCGGGCGTCTGGTCTCCCTCAGGCTCGGGCGGGGGCTCGGGGAAGACCTCCTCGGAGACGTCGAGGTCGGGCACCTCATCCGGGGCCGCCGGTGCCTCACCGGTCAGCTCCGGCGGCATCAGGTCTCGCAGGGGCAGGTTCTGGGGCTCGGCGCGCTTGACGCTGAGCGAGATCCGGCGACGGTTCTCGTCGATCTCGAGGATCCTCACCCAGGTTTGGTCGCCGGGTGAGACGACCTCGCTGGGGTTCTCCACGTGGTGCTCGGCGAGCTCCGAGATGTGGACCAGCCCCTCGACGCCGGGGATGATCTCGACGAAGGCGCCGAAGGCGACCACCTTGGTGACCTTGCCCTCGAGCACGTCTCCGGGGCGGTACTCGTCGAGCACCTTGCGCCATGGATCTTCCTGCGTCTGCTTCAGGCCCAGCGAGATCCGCTGGCGCTCGCGGTCGATGTCGAGCACCTTCACGTTCACCGCCGCGCCCACCGAGAGGACCTCGGAGGGATGGTTGACGTGGCTCCAGGAAAGCTCGGAGATGTGGATCAGGCCGTCGATCCCGTCGAGGTCGACGAAGGCGCCGAAGTCGACGATGTTGGAGATCTTCCCCTCGACGACCATGCCGGGCTGCAGGCGACCCAGGATCTGCTCGCGGACCTCCTTGCGCTCCTCCTCGAGCACGGCACGGCGCGACAGCACCACGTTGTTGCGGCTGCGGTTGAGCTCGATCACCTTGCACTCGAGCGTCTGGCCCTTGAACTCCTCGAGGTTGTGGACGCGACGGATGTCGACCAGCGACGCGGGCAGGAAGCCGCGGACGCCGAGGTCGAGGATCAGCCCTCCCTTGACCACCTCGATCACCGTTCCTTCGACCGGTTCGCCGGACTCGGCCGCGGCCTCGATCTTGCGCCATGCCTTCTCGAAGCGGGCGCGCTTCTTGGACAGGAGCAGCCGTCCCTCCTGGTCCTCCTTGGTGAGAACGAGCGCATCGACGCGCTCGCCCAGCGACACCTCCTCGGCGGGGTCCACCGAGCGCCGGATCGAGAGCTCGGTCGAGGGGATGACCCCCTCCGACTTGTAGCCGATGTCGACCAGGACCTCGTCCTTGTCGATCCTGACCACCTCGCCGCTCACCACGTCGCCCTCGTCGAAGGGCTTGATCGTGGCGTCGTAGTTGGGAACGAGCTTGCCGTCGACCTCGATCAGGAGGTCGTTCGAGCTCTCCGGGGGCGCCTGCTGGGCGCTCTCGCGGGCAGTCTCGGCCGTTGTGTCGGTCGCGGACACGGCGGCTAACTATGCCAAAAGTGGGCCATCCGCAGTTAGCGGCACCCAGATCGCAGATCCGCTGGTTACGCGCCAGCGTAATAGCCATTGCTCAATGCCTACTTGAAGTACTCTCGCCTGCGATGCCTCAACGACGCACGAAGCGCGGTTCGGAGCGCACACCCCTGGCGCGCGACTGCGACGTGCTGATCTGCGGGGCGAGCTTCGCCGGCCTGGCGGTGGCGCGCGAGTTAGCGGGCTCGGGAGCGCGAGCTTTGATCGTCGACCGCTACGAGATCGGGGAGCGCCAGACCTCGGCCTGCGCGGCCCCCACCGAATGGATCTCTGCGATGGGGACCGAGGCGTCGATCAAGCAGACCTTCCGCGATCTGGTCATCCACACCCCCCAGGTGACCACCCGGATGCACCTCCCGTGGACGTTCTCGACCTTCGACTACCCGACTCTCTGCGAGCTCCTATTCCAGCAGTGCGACGCCGATTTCGAGACCGCCAAGGTTGACGGACGGACCGGCACCACGGTTCATACGGATCGCGGGGACCTGGAGGCGCCACTGGTCGTCGACTGCCTGGGTTGGCGCCGCGTCCTCGGCTCCGACGGATACCAGCCCACCGACGCGCCGCTCTCGCGCGGGCTGGAGGTGCACCCGGGTGGAGCCTCGGACCACCTGGAGATCTGGATCGATCGCGGCTACGTCCCCGCCGGCTACAGCTGGAGCTTTCCCGCCCGCGACGAGGTCCGAGTCGGCGTCGGCTCCTTCGATCCCCGCTTCGCCGTCAAGGAGCCGACCGTGCGACTGGCGCGGGACCTGCACCGCGACGCCGTCCGTTACCAGGGCAACTGGATCCCTCACAAGCTGCGCAAGGCGGCCGAGGACGAGGTCTTCTTCGTCGGCGACTCGGCGGGACACTGCCTGCCGCTGACCGCCGAGGGGATCCGCACAGCGTTCTACTTCGGGATCGCCTGCGGGCGGGAGCTACGGGCCGTGCTCTCCGAGACAAAGCCCGGCGACGAGGCGCTCCGCGACTACGGCGCCTTCTCGGCCGCCCATCGCTGGAAGTTCGAATCGCTGCTGCGCGTTCAGCGGCTCATTCCTCGCCTGCCGCCGCGCCTCCTGGCACCGGCGCTGCGCGGGATGGCCAGCGACCGTTTCGTTCGTTGGGCCTTCGACCACTATCTCCGGATCGCGCCTCCGGACTTCGCGGGCGCCCCGCGGAGGGGCAACACCCGGCCGGCCGAGCCGATCGCCGCCTAGCGCACCACGAGGTAGGTGCCGGCGAGCAGCAGGACGACGCCGGCGATCCGCGTCGCGCTGAGCGGCGTCTCCTCGAGGCCCAGGATCCCGAGCCGATCGATGACCACGGCCGTCGCCAGCTGCCCGGTGATCGTCGCCGCCGCGACACCACCGGCGCCGATCGAGCTGACGGCGATCAGAGCTATGGTCACGTAGGCGGCTCCGAGCATGCCGCCGATGAGGTAATACCAGCGCACGTCGAAGGTCGAGGAGAGCCCGCCCGCCTTCCCGCTCAGGGCGACGATCAGGGCGAGAAGCAGGGTCCCCACCGCAAACGAGACCAGGGCGGCGGGGAGATTCCCGGTCGCGCGCCCCAGACCGGCATTGATTGGCGGCTGCAGCGCGATCAGGCCGCCCACCAAGGCAGTGAGCAGCACGGCCAAGCCTCGGTCCATCGTGGCGAGATGCTAGTGACACTCGGGGCGCCGACACTCCCCAACCCCGAGCAATCACCCCGACGACTGAGACCGTCGAAGCGTGATCTTCGGGCGCCACCGGGCGGCGCCCCGCTACTTTGCCGCTAGCCAGTCCTTGCCGATGCCCACGTCCACCGCCAGCGGCGGGTCGAGGTCGAAGGCGGCGCACATCTCCCGCCTCACGAGCTCCGTGGCGGAGTCCATCTCCGCCGCCGGTCCCTCGAACAGCAGCTCGTCGTGTATCTGGAGCACCAGCCGGCTCTCCATGCCCGCTTCGGCGAGCGCAGTCTGACAGCGCACCATGGCCACCTTGATGATGTCCGCGGCCGTTCCCTGGATCACAGTGTTGACGGCCAGCCGCTCGCCCAGCGAGCGCCGCTGACGCTGCCCGGAGCGCAGCTCGGGGATCGTCCGTCGCCGGCCCATCAGCGTGGTCACGTACCCCTCTCGCTCGGCGCCGGCGATCGTCTCCTCGATGAACCGCTTCACGGCGGGGAAGCGCTCGAAGTAGCGCTGGATGTAGACGGCGGCCTCCTCGCGCGAGATCTGCAGACGATCCGCGAGCCCGAACGCCGACAGCCCGTACGCGATCCCGTAGTTGACCATCTTCGCCTTGGAGCGTTCAGCCGGGCCAACCTCCTCGGGCGGGATGACGAGGACCTCGGCGGCGGTCTCCCGGTGCACGTCCTCGCTCGAGGCGAAGATCTCGCGCAGCACGTCCTCGCCGGCGACATGGGCGAGCACGCGCAGCTCGACTTGGTTGTAGTCCGCCGACAGCAGGCGCATGCCGCGTTCGGCGACGAAGCAGGCCCGCACCGGCCGACCGATCTCGGAGCGGATCGGGATGTTCTGGAGGTTCGGGTTGATGCTCGAGAGGCGCCCCGTGGTCGTCGCGACCTGGTTGAAGGTCGTGTGGATGCGTCCCGTCTCGGGGTCAATCAGCTCAGGCAGTGCGTCGAGGTAGGTGTTCTTGAGCTTCGTCAGCTCGCGCCAGCTCTCGACCTTGCCGACGATCTCGTGCTCGTCGCGGATCTGGGCGAGCACGCGGGCGTCGGTCGAGAAGCCCGTCTTGCCGCGGCGCTTCTTGGTCAGGCCGAGCTCGGAGAACAGCACCTCGCCGAGCTGCTGCGGCGAGCCGATCGTGAACTCGTGACCCGCGAGCTCGAAGATCTCGCGCTCGAGCCCGGTTATCCGCTCGGCCATTCCCGCCCCGATCTCGGCAAGGCGCTTGGCGTCGAGCTTGACGCCCTCGCGCTCCATCGCGGCCAGCACCTCGATCAGAGGCATCTCCACCTCGTTCAGGAGCTGCTCGAGGCCCAGCTCGGCAAGCCGCTCGCGCTGCCGGTCGGCCAGTTCATGGGTGAGGCGGGCGTCGACCGCGGGATCGCCGGGCACCTCACCCTCCTCGGCGGCGAGCGAGAGCTGACCCGGCTCGGTGCTCGCCGGCGCCGCCGCCAGCCCGGCGTCGGCTGCCAGCTCATGCAGGTCGTAGGTGCGACGCGCCGGGTCGACGAGGTAGGCGGCGACCATCGTGTCGTATGAGAGCTCGAGCCGGTCGGAGGCGATGGCCAGGAGCCCGTGCCTGCCGCCCCCTCCAAGCCCCTTTGCGTCGTGGGCGATCAGTGGCCGTCCGGAAAGCTCGCCGGCGAGCTCGCCCAAGTCGTCGGCGTCGCCCGCCACGACCTTCTCGCCGTCGCTCGCCGCCCAGCGACCTGCCTCGATCGCAATCGCGATCGATCCAGCGGCGAGGTCGGCCGGCGTTCCCTCCACCGCCTCGACCTCGATCGTCTCCTCGACCTCGCGCTCGGGCACGATCTCCCCGAACTCCTCGTCCAGCCGCTGCATCACGGCACGCAGCTCGAACTCCGCCGCCACCTCGCGCAGCCGGCTGCGATCGGGCTTCGCGCGGGCCTGCGTGCGGACGTCTATCGGGATCTCGATGTCGTCCTTCAGGGTGGCAAGTTGCTTCGAGACGCGAGCGTCGTCGGCGTGCTCGGTGAGGTTCTGCTTCCGCTTCGCGCCCGAGACCTTGTCCACGTTTTCGAGCACCGCCTCGAGCGAGCCGAACTGCTGCAGGAGCTGGGCGGCGGTCTTGTCGCCGATCCCAGGAACGCCGGGGATGTTGTCGGAGGTGTCGCCCTTCAGCCCGATTAGGTCCGGGACCAACTCGGGAGGGACGCCGTAGCGCTCGACGACTCCCTCGCGATCGTAGATCTTCGTCTCGGTGACTCCGCGCGAGGTGGTCATCACGCGTACCCCTTCCTCGACCACCTGGTAGACGTCGCGATCTCCCGAGACGACCATCACCGGGATGTCGACCTGGCGGGCCTGGCGCACGAGGGTCGCGATCACGTCGTCGGCCTCCCAGCCCTCGACCTTGACGTTATGAAAGCCGAACGCCTCCGCCAGCGGCGCCAGGTGTGGCCACTGCTCGGAGAGCAGGTCGGGACGCGGCGGGCGCTGCGCCTTGTAGTCCCCGTACTCGAGCTCGCGCCCGGACATTCCGGCATCCCAGGCGACGATCACCGCCTGGGGGCGGTGCTCGATCAGGATCTTGGCCATCATCGAGGCGAAGCCGTAGATCGCATTGGTGGGGCGACCGTCGGCGGTCGCGATCGACTCCGGGAGCGCGAAGAACGCCCGGTACGCGAGGCTGTTGCCGTCGATCAGGAACAGCTCGCCGCTGCCGTCGGGCGAGCTCTGGAGCCTGGAGTTGGGCGTGGCGATCTTGGTCGCGGACTTGGTTGCAGCCACACCCTGATCTTAGGCTCGGACGCGGCGCGGCCGAGGGGCAAGCAGCGCCCGGAGAGTAGCGGCGACGGCCTCGGGCTTGGTCGTCACCTGCCGGTGCATGAAGCGGACCACCAGGTAGCCGAGCGACGTCAGCCGGGCGTCGCGCGCACGGTCGGCCTCGAGCCGAAGTCCGAAATGGTCCTCTCCGGCAGCGGGATAGCGCTTTTATGGCGCATGTCGCCACAAAGGCGCCAGGCGATGGCCTTCGCCCCCGCGCGGGCCGTTTCGCCCCGCCGCCGGGGCCACCCCGTGCCTATGATCTTGCGCCCATGCCTGCGGTTCCGTCAGTCAGCGCCCAGTTCTCGGTCACCGTGCGTGTCGAGCTCGACGCGCGCCAGGAGCCGTTGGGCAAGCTCACCGCGCAGATCGCCGAGGCCGGCGGCGCGCTCCAGGGCGTGGACCTGGTGCCGGGCGCCGGCAGCGAGGGAAAGCGCGTCCGCGAGTTCACGATCGACGCCCGCGACCAGGCGCACTGGGAGGAGATCCTGCGGGCGATCGGCTCCACCCGTGGTGCTCGGGTGCTCGACTACGTGGACCGGACGCTGCAGATGCATCGCGGCGGCAAGATCGAGCAGCAGAACAAGTACCCACTGAAGACCCGCGACGACCTCTCGATGGCCTACACGCCGGGAGTCGCACGCGTCTGCCAGCAGATCGCGGCCGACCGCTCGATGGCGTTCGAGTACACGATCAAGCGCAACACCGTGGCCGTGGTCTCCGACGGCAGCGCGGTGCTCGGCCTCGGGGACATCGGGCCCGAGGCCGCGATGCCGGTGATGGAGGGCAAGGCGATGCTCTTCAAGGAGTTCGGCAACGTGGACGCCTTCCCGATCTGCCTCAGCACCCACGACCCCGACCAGATCGTGAATACGGTGAAGTTGATGTCGCCGACCTTCGGGGGAATCAACCTCGAGGACATCTCGGCACCGCGCTGCTTCGAGATCGAGGCGCGCCTCAAGGAGGAACTCGATATCCCCGTGTTTCACGATGACCAGCACGGAACCGCGGTCGTAGTGATGGCGGCGCTCTTCAACGCGCTGAAGATCGTCGGCAAGAGCCCGGAGGACCTGCGGGTGCTGGTCGTCGGGCTGGGCGCCGCCGGCGTGGCGGTGACCAAGATGATGCACTCCTCGGGAGTCAGCCGCGTGATCGGTTGCGACCGCGAGGGAGCGCTGTCCACGGAGCGTGAGGACTACGTGGCGGGCGAGATGAGCGAGATCAAGCGCTGGTACGCCGAGAGCTCGAACCCCGAGCAGCTGCAGGGCTCGCCCGCCGAGGTGATCGAGGGCTGCGACCTGTTCATCGGCGTCTCCGGGCCCGGGATCATCCCTCCCGAGGCGCTCGGGAAGATGGCCGACGACGCGATCGTGTTCGCAATGGCCAACCCCAACCCCGAGGTGATGCCGGAGGACGCCCAGCCATACGTGCGGATCATGGCCACAGGCCGTTCCGACTATCCAAACCAGATCAACAACGTGCTCTGCTTCCCGGGAATCTTCCGCGGCGCGCTCGACGCCGGAGCGCCGCGAATCACCGAGGAGATGAAGCTCGCGGCGGCCAAGGGCATCGCGGAGGTAGTGCACCCCGACGACCTGAGCGAGGACTACATCATCCCCAGCGTCTTCGACCGCGACGTCGCGCCAGCGGTCGCCGCGGCGGTCGTCGAGGAGGCGCGTCGCGAGGGCATCGCGCGGGTCTCCGAGGAGACGGGGACGTTCAGGACGCTCGAGTAACGGTCCCGACGACCCGAGGGAGGTAGCCAGTGCGCGTACTCATAACCGGTGCCAGCGGCTTTCTCGGGTCGGCCGTCTGCGACGCGCTGCTGGCGCGCGGGGACGAGACAGTAGGGTTGAGCCGCGAGCCGGAGCGGGCTCGGCGAGGCAATCCAACCGTCACCTGGCACGCTTGGAATCCGACCGCCGAGCGCCCGACGGCCGGCGCCATCGAGGGCGTCGACGGCGTCATCAACTTGGTCGGAGAGCCGATCGGCCAGCGCTGGACGGAGCCGGCGAAGCGGCGCATCCGCGACAGTCGCGAGCGGGCGACCAAGAACTTGGTCGATGCGATCAGCGCCGCCGACCCGCGCCCTGGGACGCTCGTCAGCCAGTCGGGCGTCGGCTATTACGGCGACCGCGGCGAGGCGTTGGTCGACGAGTCCGCGGAGCCGGGGTCGACCTTCGACGCCGAGGTCTGCGTCGCGTGGGAGGCGGCCGCGCGCGAGGCCGAGAAGGTCGGGGTCCGCGTCGTGGTGACCCGCAGCGGGCTGGTGCTCGATCCCGAGCACGGGCTGCTCAAGCAGCTCCTGCTCCCCTTCAAGCTCGGGGTCGGCGGTCCGCTCGCGGGCGGTGGCCAGTACATGCCCTGGATCCACGTCGACGACGAGGTCCGCCTGCTGCTCTGGGGGATGGACACGGACCAGGCGTCCGGCACCTACAACGCGACCGCGCCGAACCCGGTCCCCAACCGGGAGTTCTCGAAGGCGCTCGGACGCGTGCTGGGGCGCCCCGCGATCGTTCCGGTGCCGAAGCTCGCCCTCAAGGCCAGGTTCGGCGACGAGCTCGGCGAGGTCGCGGCGGGCGGCCAGCGCGCGGTGCCGCGGCGCGCCGTCGACGCCGGATTCGAGTTTCACCATCCCGAGCTCGAGCCGGCGCTGCGCGACCTGCTGCGGCGCTGACTTAGAGGTTGTCTCAGAACTCCCGAGTGTGCGGCTGGCGAGCGCCAGACCAAGCGGGGCAAGGACGCAGCAACGTTCCGCACTGCGTGCGGAACGTGCAATAGCCGTGTGCTATTGCGCCGGCCGAGGACGCAGCATCCGCGCAGATCCGCCGCCGCCAGACGTGCGCACGGGGGTTTTGAGGCAGCCTCTTAGGGTCGAAGTGCGGTGGCGAACACCGGCCTGCCGTTGCT
>VAYK01000162.1:0-2474 GCA_005884985.1 Actinomycetota bacterium
GCATCTCAGCGCCTCGTCAAGCGTGTCGTACATCCGGACGCGGACAACCTTGCCGTTGGACAGCTCCCACAGCTGCCATTGCACGAGCTCGATCTCGAGCCCGCTGAACCTGCCCTGGCCGCGATGTACGGCCTTTGCGACCACGTGCTCTCCGACCGTCTCGTAGTCCGAGCCCGTGAGGCTGTACGAGTCGAAGGCGGCCAACCAGGCGGACCACAACTCGATCCAGCCCTGGACGCCGATGAACACCCTGCCCTCGATAAGCGGCTGATCTCCGACGAACTCGACCACGACGTCCTGGTCGACCGACTCGGCGACCTCCCGGCTCAGGTCGCCAAGCTCGGTGGTCATCGCGACGGTATCCCCACTCTCCAGCGCGTCGCGCAAGGTCACGAAGTCGAACCGCTCGAAGATCGAGTTGAGCCGCTGCACCAGCGCCATGTTCGACTCGGGGGCGCTCACGCCTGGGGCCCTCGTCGCGCCGCGCGGCCGTGCTGGATCGCCGTGTCCTGCATCTCAGGCACCATTCTCGTCCAGTCGGTCGACGATCTGCTCGGCGACGCTGCCGTCGTCGCGGCCGGTGCGGTCGATCAGCTCGACGCCGCGCATCTTTCGCATCCAGGTGAGCTGGCGTCGCGCGTACCCGCGATGAGCGCGTTTCACCGCCTCGACATCGTCGGCGAGCAGCTCGCCGAAGCCGAGCGCCGCGCGAGCGGTGCGGGAGGCGCCCGCCTCGGCCGCCCGGTGTGCCTCTTGCGCCGCCCCGGCGGCGACCATCTCCTCGACCCGGGCGTCGATGCGGCGAGCCAGCTGCTCGCGGTCGATCGTCAGGCCGACGAGGAGGGTCGGGCGACGGAGCTTCGCCGTCCACAGCCCCTCGCTCCCGAGCGGCGGATCCATGCCCGCGCGCTGGAGCTCGAGCACGCGGGCGATCCGCTTGCCGTCTCGCGGATGCACAGTGGCGGCGAGATCGGGGTCGAGCTCGCCATGCAGGGCCTCGGGGCCGCGCTCGGCGATCTCGCCCTCCACCTCGGCGCGCAGCTCGGCCGGCACCGGCGGCCGCAGATCGAGGTCCGCGAGCGCCGCCTGCAGGTAGAGGCCGGTCCCGCCGACTACGATCGGTCGCCGCCCCTCGGCGAGGAGCTGGTCGATCTCGGCCTGCGCCAGGGTAGCGAACCGCCCCGCGCTGAACTCTCCCGTCACCTCGACGAAGCCGACCAGCCGGTGCTCGAGCCGAGACCGTTCCGCTGGCGTCGCCGCTCCGCTCAGCGTCTCGAGCCCCCGGTAGACCTGGATTGCGTCGCAGGAGACGGCGACCACGTCTTCACCGCGCCCGCGCAGAAGGTCGGCAACCGCGATCGCCACCGCCGTCTTCCCGACCCCGGTCGGGCCGAAGATCGCGAGAACCTTCAGGGGACTCTGCTGAGCAGTCGCTCGTGCCCCGACAGCGTGGTCGACGTGGCGCCGGTGATCTCCACCTCGACCAGCTCGCCGGGCTCGGCCGTGCCCTCGAAGTTGACGGTCTTGTTGTGGCCGGTGCGTCCTCGGAGCCGTGCCGGGTCGGTCCTGCTCGGCCCCTCCACCAGCACCTGCATCGTTCGCCCGACGAAGCGCTGGGCGCGCTCGCGGGCGCGGCGCTGGACCAGCTCGACCAGGCGCGCCATCCGCTCCCGCTTCACCGGATGCGGGACCTGGTCCATCATCGTCGCCGCCTCGGTGCCCCGGCGCGGCGAGAAGATGAATGTGAAGGCGCCGTCGTAGCCCACTCGGTCCGTGACGTCCAGGGTCGCGGCGAAGTCCTCGTCGGCCTCGCCCGGAAAGCCGACGATGATGTCCGTGGTCAGGGCGCAGTCCGGGACGTGCTCGCGGATCAAGCCAGACTGCAGGGGAAGGTGGATGTGCTCGCAAAGGGCCGGCAGCTCGGCGTGGGCCCGAATCACGTCCTCGCGCATGTCCTTGGGATGGGGACTCGTGTAGCGGATCCGCTCAACGCCCTCGACGGCGTCCACGCGGCTCAGCAACTCGGCGAACGTGATCCGCTCCTCCTGCGGCAGGTCGCGCCCGTAGGCGTTCACGTTTTGGCCCAGCAGGGTCACCTCGCGAACACCCTCGGCGGCCAGCGACTCGATCTCCGCGATCAGCTCGCCAGGCCGGCGACTCACCTCGCGCCCGCGCGTCTGCGGAACGATGCAGTAGGCGCAGACGCAGTTGCAGCCCACGGAGATCTGCACCCAGCCCTGGAAGTCGCGCGCCCGCTTGGCTGGCAGGTGCCCCGAGAAGTCCTCGAACTCGAAGTAGCCCTGCGCGGTCAGCGAGTCCTGGGTCAGGAACTCGGCCAGCCGGTGGATCTGGCCGGGCCCGAACGCCACGTCGACGAACGGGAACCGCTCGAACACCTCGTCCTTGACCGACTGCGCCCAGCACCCGCCGACCCCGACAACGCGCCCGGGATCCTCCAACTTCAGCCGCTTTGC
>VAYK01000162.1:2501-5739 GCA_005884985.1 Actinomycetota bacterium
ATGCGCTCGGAATCGTGCTCGTTCATCTGGCAGCCGAACGTGGTGACGTGGTATCGCAATGGCATATGGCGCTCCGTTGCCACTTCGGAAACTGTACGGGAGCCCGTTGAGCCGCAGTAGCCTGCCGCCAAGGCCGCGCCGTCCCTCCTGCCCGGAGGCGCGATGGCCTGACCCGCCCGAACGCCTCCCGGCGACCGCACGTTCAGCATCTGGCCAACGACCGGCGAGCTGCTCGTCCGGCTAGAGGCCGATTCAGGCAGACACGGGCTCGGCAGAGTGCCTCAGGCCGTCGAGAGCCTCATCCAACCAGCGCCGAAAGAAGCGCCGCCCGATCGTCCGATCGATCACGCGATCGCGGGCCCGGATCGGGTCCATGCCGAACTCCGCATCGACGAAGGTGCCGCCCTGAGCATCGGTCAGCTGCCAGTGGACGAACATCCCGCTGATCGTGCAGTGCATCCGGATCTCCCGGAGATCGTCCACCCGATCGATGAGGAAGTGTGCCTCCTCGCGCCCGATCAGCGGCTGATGGGCGACCTGCACGAACTCGGCTCCCTCCTCGAACCGCTCCCCGTGGATCTCGAAGACGCGCGGAAACCATTCCGGGTAGCGGGCGGGATCGCCGAGCAGCTCCCAGACCTTCGGGACCGGCGCATCGAGGAGCGCCTGCTCGCGAACGGATGACATACGGGGAGGTTAGACCGGCGCGATGCCCGTCGCCGAAGCGACTGTTGCTAGCCGCGGAGGGGCACGTCGATGGCGCTCGAGTGGCGCATAGCGCCACAAACGCGCCATTCCCGGCTACTTGACGGTCAGGGTGCCCTCCATGCCGGCCTGGCGGTGGCTGTCGACGCTGCAGAAGAAGGTGTACTTGCCGGGCTTCAGATTCTCCGAGAGCGACGTGCTGCTCCCGGAAACCGTGGCGCTGCAGCCGATCTCGGCCCCGCTCGGCCCCTCGAGGCAGACGTCGTGGCTGAGCGCCGCGGACGGGTTGTCGAAGTCGATCGTCACCTGCCCCGCCTTGCCGCTGAGCTGAGCCGTGTCGTATTTGATCGCGTTTGGGACGGCGGCCAGCTTCAGGGTCGTCGCCTTGCCCGTTGGGGGCGCTGCGGTGGTCGTCGTGCCGCTCGTGGATCCGGTCGTCGTGGTCCCGCTCGGCGCCGGCTGGGTCGCTGCGGCCTCGGCCTGCGAGGCGTTTCGCTTGTGCTGCGCGTCGCGGGCGTTGAGGACCGCGAACGTCGCGGTGGCGCCCACCAGGGCCGCGAAATACGCGATCAGCGCCGCAACCGCGGTCCGGTTGGGCGGAAAGCTCTCGCTGCGAAGGCCGAGCGCCGAGAGGCCGAGCGCCGAGAGCACGAGCGAGATCCCGAAGACGTAGAACAGTGTCTCGTCCATGCCGGTGGGATCCTAAGGGCTCAGCTCGCGTACGAGGTCGACCGGCTCTCGCGGATCACGGTGATCTTGATCTGGCCGGGGTACTCCATCTCCTTCTCGATCGCGCCCGCGATCTCATGCGAGATCAGGGCAGCCCGCTCGTCATCGATCTGGCCGGGGTCCACGATCACCCGGATCTCGCGGCCGGCTCGCATCGCGTAGACCCTCTCGACGCCCTCGTGGCGAGCGGCGATCTCCTCGAGGTCCTGCAGGCGCTCGACGTATTCTTCGAGCGAGTCACCGCGCGCACCGGGACGCGCCCCCGACAGCGCGTCGGCGGTCTGGACGATGACCGCCTCCACCGTCCGCGGCTCGACCTCGTTGTGATGGGCCTCCATGGCGTGGGCGACCGCCTCGGGCTCGCCGTGCCGCCGGGCGAGGTTGGCGCCGACCACCGCGTGCGGGCCCTCGACCTCGTGTGTCACCGCCTTGCCGATGTCGTGGAGCAGGGCGGCGCGGCGCGCGGTCTCCACCGACGCCCCGAGCTCGGCGGCGATCAGCCCGGCGAGGTGAGAGCACTCGACCAGGTGGTCGAGCACATTCTGGCCGTAGCTGGTGCGGAACTTGAGCTGGCCCAGCAGGCGGATCAGCTCCGGGTCGAGTCCCTGCGTCCGCGCCTCGAGGGCGGCCCGCTCGCCCTCCTCCGTGATCCGCTCCTCGATCTCCGCCTTCGCGTGCTCGTACGTCTCCTCGATCAGCGCCGGGTTGATCCGGCCGTCGGCGATCAGTCGCTCCAGCGTCAGGCGGCCGATCTCGCGACGTACCCCGTCGAAGCTCGACAGCACGACGGCTGACGGGGTCTCGTCGATGATCACGTCGACGCCGATCAGCTTCTCCAGCGCCCTGATGTTGCGGCCGTCGCGACCGATGATCCGGCCCTTCATCTCGTCGCTCGGCAGCTCGACCAGCCGGGTCGTGCTGTCGCCTGCGTGCTTCGCCGCGAGTCGCTGCATAGCCACCGAGAGGATGTTGCGGGCACGGCGCTCGGCGTCCCGCTTGGTCTCGGCCTCGATCTCCTGCAGCCTGAGCCCCGCCTGGTGGCGAGCCTCCTGCTCGACGTCGGCGAGCAGGAGCTGCTTGGCCTGCGAGGCGCTCAGCCCCGAGATCCGCTCCAGCTCGCGCCGCTGAACGCGCTTGGCGCGCTTCAGCTCCTCTGACTGCTGGGTGAGGTTACGCTCGCGGTCCTCCAGCACCTGCAGGCGCCGCTCCAGGTCAGCGTGCTGAGTCTTCAGCGACTCCGTCTCACGCAGGGCGCGCTCCTCCATCCGCGCGATCTCCGCCCGCCGCGCCTGGAGCTCGTCCGGCACGGAGTCCTCGGGCACCTGACCCCGGTCCTCGGTCGCGGGCTCGTGCCGTCGCCACGGTTGCAACAGCGCGCGTATCTCCATCGCCCTTCTCCCTTCCGGCCTGCATGGATGGGTTCGGTTGTCGGTCAGGACGCCGCCGTCAGTCGACGGGCCCGCGACCGGCGGCGCCGGAGACACTCATGTCCGCTAGTCGAGCACTCTGCCCCCGCCCGGCCAAGGCCGCGTCCGGCGGGGGACGAGACTTGCTGCCGCGAAGCCGCCCCTAGGTCATCAGCCTCCGCGGGGTGAGCGCGCGCCACAGCGGCGCGCATCCGAGGGGCGCAGCCCCCATGCCTTCCAATGGCCGTTCAGCTCTCTGCGTTCTGTCTCTCAAAGGTTGAATAGCTCTACATTCGTGTCTTCGGGCGACCAACGGTCGCTGCATGGATCGTAGACCCGAGATCGCGTTATGGCAAGCCGCACTACCCCGCCCGGCGTGCGGCCAGCCGAACCGCGTC
>VAYK01000163.1:0-3975 GCA_005884985.1 Actinomycetota bacterium
CGCGAGTCGCGCCCGCCGGAGAGGTCGACGGCGGGGGGCTCGTCGAAGAGATCCGCCAGATCGCGGGCGAGGCCCGTGGCCTGGGTGGCCGCCTCGTCGACGGTGCCGCGGAAGTAGACCTCGTGCGGCCCCACCAGCTCGCCGGCGGCGCCGGTTTGGTGGCGGTCGAGGTGCGCGCCGGCGCCCCCGGCGCCGGCGCGCACAACGATCGCGCTCCCCGGGGCGACCTTGGTCGCGCCGCGAATCGGGGTCGCGTCGGCGATGAACCAGCCGGCGGCGGCGAACAGGGCCCAGCCGCGCTCGTCGGCCTGCGGCTCCTCGCCGGCGAAGATCGGCAGCGCCCCGAGGCGATTCGACCACACCCAACCCTGGGCCCCCAGGGCGCCGTCGGTGGGCTGCAAGCGCTTCTGGTAGATCCGCCCCGCGCCCACGAAGTCGTTGACGATCGTCAGGCGGCCACTCGCGGCGCCGGGCCCCGCCGACGCCTCGCGGACCCCGATCACGAACGGGGGCACCAGCTCGGCCAGGCGCTCGGGGCGCTCGGCGAGGGCGCGGCCCAGCGGCACGGCCGCCGCGGCCGCGCCCACCTCCCCCACCACCCGCCGCCATCCCACCGGCGCCGCGGTCGCTGCGACCACGATCCCCTCGCCCTCCGCCCACGCCGGCCACCGCAAGCCGTCGTCGTCGTGTCGCCACAGCGCCAGGCCGTCGGTGTCGCCGAGGCTCGACCGCAGCGGCGTCGGCTTGGCGAGCTGGGCCCCGTAGTGGGCGCCCACCCGTCCCAGTGCCGCCCGCACGCGCTCGAGCGCCACCGGCCGCTCGAACGCGTAGGCGAGCCAGGTCTCCGTGATGACGTCGCCGGGCACCCGGGCTGGATCTATAGCGGCGCGAGGCCGCCGGCCTCGCTCCGCGTCCCGCTGAGCTCTCCCTTCGGCCCGCCGTCCCGGGGCACCGGCAGCGGCTCCTCCCCGGCGGGCGCCGGCGCCGGCTCGCCGATCCGCGGCGCATAGAGCGCCAGCGGCTCGCCGAGCCCCTTCAGCTCGTGCTCGCCGCACGCCTTGACCTCGATCGAAGAGCTCAGCTCGCGCATTGTCGCCTCGGTGACCAGGACGTCCTCGTCGATCTCGCGGGTCGCCGCCTCGACCCGCGCCGCAACGTTGACCGCATCGCCGATGACGCTGAAGTTGAGCCGTCCCGCGCCGCCGATCGAGCCGGCGACCACGAGACCCGTGTTCACTCCCACTCCTATCCTCAGGCCGAGAGCCTCGTCCGAGTTCACCCTGGCCGCGATCTCGCACGCGGCCCGCACAGCGCGGTTGGCGTGGTCGGGGTAGCTCTCGGGGGCGCCGAACACCGCCAGCAGCCCGTCGCCGACGAACTTGTCGATGTGGCCGCCGTGACGGGTGATGATCGGCACGATGATCTCGAACAGCTCGTTGAGCCGCGCGACGACCTCCTTCGCGTTTGCCTGCCGGGCGAACTCGGTGAAGTCGCGGACGTCGCAGACCAGCACCGAGACCTCGGTTTCGACCCCGTCATCCGAGAAGCCCTCGCTGAGGATGAACTCGGCGACCGACTTGTCGAGGTAGGTGCCGAACGCCTCGCGAAGCCGCTCGCGCTCGGCCAAGCCCGCGAGCATCTGGTTGAACGAGGCGGCCAGCTCGCCGAGCTCATCCCCGGTGGTGACCGGCACCGAGACGTCGTAGCGTCCCTCGCGCACCGCCTGGGTGGCCCGCTGCAGGTCGGCGATCGGACGTAGGATCGACCTCGAGAACAGCACCGTCAGCTCCAGCGAGATCGTGGTGGCAACCGCCACCGCGACCAGGACGTCGAGCCCCAGCGCCGCCCCGCCGCCCCCTCCGGATGTGAACGCGGCGACCACCAGGCCGGTGATCAGGTTGATCAGCGGCAGCGCGGCCATCAGCCGCACCCGCAGCGGGATCGCCGAGACCTCGGCGCTCAGCCGCGGCGCCGCCGCGGATCGGTTGATGTCGACCAGCACCGGGCGCATGCCGGCCTCGAGGACCAGGTAGTGGAGGATCGTCGAGTAGCCGACAGCGACCAGCGAGCCCGCGAACAGGGGAAAGAAGGCGAGCCACGAGAGGTTGAGGACGATCACCGCCCAGATGGACGCGGGGGCGACCGCGACCACGATCGGGATCCCGAGATCGTGGCGGACCAGGTACAGCGGCAGACGCACCGCCGCCGCCCACGCCTCATGCGTCTGCTCCTCGTCGCGGGCACCGGCGATCCACTCCTGGATCGGGCGCATCAGCGGCAGGGTGCGGACGATCGTGATCCCCACCGCCAGCGCGACGAGGATCATCGTGACGACGAGGATCCTCAGGTAGTCGTGGGCCGAGGCGTTGTAGTAGAAGCTGAAAAGGCCCAGGGTGGCCGCGGTGATCACGAAGGCGCTCTGCAGCTCGATGGTCAGGAAGACCACCGGATAGGTGCGCCCGAGCCGGCGATAGAGGCGGTTGAAGACCGTCAACGCCATGCCCGAGGATTGTGTCAGGGAAGGCCCTCTCGGGGCTCATGTTTCCCCCTCCCGAGGTCGATTGGAACCCCGTGGAGCTTGGAGACAACGGAGGGTTTCCCGTGCCTGTGGCCGGAGAGGCGGTCCGCCTCGTTCGCTGCGAGCACGAGGCGTGCGGCGCCGCGACCTGTGTGCGGCTTCCCCTCCAGCTGCCCGCGAAGGCGGTGCGCCGGGTGGTCTGTGACGGCTGCCGCCAGCCCTTCGAGTGCGACTACGTCGTCGACGACGGGGCCGTCGGCCCCGGCGTCCTCGCCCCGGGACTTCCACTTCCCCACACCCAGGCCCCACCCCAACTCTTCAGTCCCGAGGGACGCGCCTGGCGTTATCTGAGCGTTCCGGTCGCCGCAGCAGCGGTGATCGGCGCTCTGATTCTCATCCAGAGCTAGCGGCCGGCCAGACACGCCCGGCGGCCCATAGCACTACGATCCGGGCGATGGCCACCGCCACCGCCCGGGCCCTCTCCCCCGCCGCGCGCGAGTTCGTCGAGCGGGGCCCGCAGCGCCTCGTGATCGGCGGCGAGCGGCTCGAGGCGGCGGACGCGCGCAGCTTCGAGACCATCGATCCGGCGACCGGCGAGCCGATCTGCGAGGTCGCCCTCGCCGGGCCCGAGGATGTCGACCGCGCCGTCGAGGCGGCCCAAGCGGCGCTCGACGGCCCGCTGCGCAAGGTCAACCCGTCGAAGCGCGCCGGCCTCATGTACGGGCTGGCGGAGCTGATCAAGGCGAACGGGGACCAGCTCGCCGAGCTCGAGTCGCTCGACAACGGCAAGCCCGTCACCAGCGCGCGGGGCGACATCGCCGCCACGGTCAACCACCTGCGCTACTACGCCGGCTGGCCGACCAAGATCGAGGGCGAGACGATCCCCGTCTCGGCGCGCGACGTGCTCTGCTACACGCTGCGCGAGCCGGTCGGGGTGTGCGCCCAGATCGTCCCCTGGAACTACCCGCTCTTGATGGCGATCTGGAAGGTGGCCCCGGCGCTCGCCGCGGGTTGCGCGATCGTGCTCAAGCCGGCCGAACAGACGCCGCTGACGGCGCTGCGGCTGGGCGAGCTGGCGCTCGAGGCGGGGTTCCCCGAGGGGACGCTGAACGTGCTCGCCGGCGACGGGACCACGGGCGCCGCGCTGGTCGACCACCCCGGGGTGGACAAGGTCGCCTTCACGGGCTCCACCGTCGTCGGTCGCGAGATCGGCGAGAAGTGCGGGCGGTCGCTGAAGCGCCTGACCCTCGAGCTGGGCGGCAAGAGCCCCAACATCATCCTTCCCGACGCCGACCTCGACCGCGCGATCCCCGGCTCCTACCAGGGGATCTACTCCAACTCCGGCCAGGCCTGCAACGCCGGCTCGCGGCTTTACGTCGCGCGCCAGCTGTTCGACGACGTCGTCGAGCGCCTGGCGTCCTACGCCCGCGAGGCCAAGGTCGGCCCCGGGCTCGACC
>VAYK01000163.1:4176-5353 GCA_005884985.1 Actinomycetota bacterium
CCCCGGGCTCGACCCGGAGACGGAGTTCGGTCCGCTGATCTCCGAGGAGCAGTTCGAGCGCGTGAAGGGATACATCGACTCCGGCGTCCAGGAGGGCGCCAAGGTGGTCGCGGGCGGCTCGCCGGACGGGGGCAACGGCGGCGGCTACTTCGTCGAGCCCACCCTGTTCACCGGGGTCGAGGACTCGATGAGGATCGCCCGCGAGGAGATCTTCGGCCCGGTGCTGGTCGCGATGCCGTTCGAGGACCTCGAGGAGGTGGCCCGCCGCGCCAACGACACCGAGTACGGCCTCGCCGCCGGCCTCTGGACCCGCGACATCTCCAACGCCCACAAGCTGGCCGCAATGCTCCAGGCCGGCAACGTCTACATCAACACGTGGGGCGGCGGCGACCCGGCCGCCCCCTTCGGCGGCTACAAGGCCTCCGGCATCGGCCGCGAGAAGGGCCGTGCCAACCTCGACGCCTACCTCGAGACGAAGACCGTCTGGGTCCAGCTCTAGCCGGTCTTCGGCGCCCGATCAAGCATCCTTCGATCCCGCCGGGTGCGGCGTTCGCGCAACTCCTCATCGAGCTCGGGGCCGAACAGCCGCCGCTCAGCCTCCTGCCGGGAGAGCAGCGCAGCGGCGCAGAGACCGAGCGCCTCCTCGACCTCGAGGAACACCGCCATGGGCGTGCCGCGACTCGTGACCACGGCGCGTCTCCCCTTCGCCACACGCGCGAGAACGCTTGAGGTGTCACGACTCAGCTCGCGAACCGAAACCTCCTCGACGACTTTCGGCGGCGGCTCGATCACGAGCATCTGACCGTATTGCTTGTAGCGCGTCACCCATGCCTCCGTCGACGCGCGGGCCTCATCCAGGACCTCGCCAGAAGCCGGGTACCGGCCACCCTGCCCCCACGACGCCGGTTCGTGTCGACATCCGTGGTTTGTCGGTGCAAAGCGGCGGTACTCGGGAGCACCCACCCGGGCCGCGGTCTTCCCCGGTCCGCAGGGTGCAGCCATGGGGCTGCCACCCTTGCGCCGGTTCGTGCCGACATCCGCGGGTTGTCGGTGCAAAGCGGCGGTGCTCGGGAGGACCCACTCGACACCCCCGCTCCAAACACAGCGGTTGGCGCCGACGGGGAAGAGCTCGGACGGGACACGTGGCGATGTTGAGCGCTGGGATGTGACGGATGGC
>VAYK01000164.1 GCA_005884985.1 Actinomycetota bacterium
TACCACTCGATCGTGCGCCGCAGCCCCTCCTCCAGGTTGACCTCAGGCCGCCACCCGACCAGCTCTCGGATCTTCGCCGGATCCACGTACTGGCGATCGATCTCCCCGGCAGGGTTGCCGGTGCCGCGAACGTCCGGCTCAACGCCCGTGCCCGCCAGGCGCGCGATCAGGGACACCACCTCGCCCACCGGATGCGGGCGACCGCCGCCGGCATTGAAGGCCTGGCCGCGCACCTCGTCGCGGTCGAGGGCGTCGGCGATCGCCACGTAGGCAAGCGCCGCGTCCTCGACATAGAGGAAGTCGCGTTCCGGCGAGCCGTCGGAGCGAAGCACCGGCGGGCGCCCGTCCAGGGCCGCGCTGACCGCCTCCGGGATCAGCCGCGAGAAGTTCGTGTCCCCGCCCCCGTAGATGTTGGCGAACCGGGTGACGGCCACCGGCAGACCGTAGGAGTACCAGTAGCTGCGCGCGATCAGGTCGGCGGCGGCTTTGCTGGCCTCGTACGGTGCGGTGGGCTGGAGCGCGAAGTCCTCGCGGTAGGGAAGCTCTTCGTGGGCGCCGTAGGAGCAGGGTCCAGGTGCCGCGGACGTTGACGTCGAAGGTCGGTGCCGGCGAGTCGGCCGCCGTGCCGACAATCGTCTGCGCGGCGAGATGGAAGACGGCGCCCACCTGGTGGTCCGCCAGCGTTCGCCGCAAAAGCTCCGCGTCGACCAGGTCGCCCTCGACGTCGGCCACCTGATCCTCGACCCCGAGCAGCGACAGCGCCGAGGGTCGTCCCTCGCGGGCGGCGCGATCGAGCGAGACGACCCGGTGGCCGCGTCCGAGCAGCTCCTTGCAGAGCCAGGCACCGACGAACCCGCGTCCGCCGGTGACCAGGGACGAGCTAGAGGGCACCGGCCTCGGTGGCGGTGTCCCGCTCCCACACAGCCCACGGCGCCTGCCCCCCGCCCCACAGGTCGTTGAGCATCACCGCGTCCTTGTAGGTGTCCATGCACTCCCAAAAGCCAGTGTGCCGGAAGGCGCGCAGCTGCCCGGCGGCCGCCAGGTGGCGGAGGGGCGCCCTCTCGAGCACGCTGTCGGTGGCCAGGTAGTCGAGGAAGCCGGGCTCGAGGCAGAAGAAACCGCCGTTGACCCAATGATCGAGCCGTGGCTTCTCCTCGAACCCCAGGACGCGATCGTCTGGGTCCAGCTCAGCGACGCCGAACTGGGTCCGGGGCTCGAGGTCGAGGTCGGCGACCCCGTCGGCGTATGTGGCACAGAAGGGCTGCCCGGTGAGGCGCTCGCGCACCAGCGCGATCCGTCCTCCCGTGGGAGTGTCGAGCCCCGTATCGACGCAGTCGATCTCGACGGGCTCCGGCCAGTCCGTCGCGATCACGAACTCCTCGATCATCTCTCCGAGGTAGCCCGTGAGAAGCAGGAAGCGGCGCAGACCCTGGGCCGCATAGATGCGGATCACGTGCCAGAGGATCGGCCTGTCGCCGATCTCGACCAGCGCCTTGGGAATTGCGTGGGTCCTCTCCTGAAGGCGGGTGCCGCGTCCGCCACACAGGATCACCACCGGGCCGATGCCTTCCACGGCAGCAGGGTATGGGATCGCCGGGGCTAGGGACGAGGCCGGCGCCGGGGTCGCGGGCAGCCGGGTTGATTCCTAGCCGCCGGCGACGGCGGGCAGGATGGTGACTTCGTCGCCGTCGGAGAGCTCGGTCTCGAGCCCGTCCTGGAAGCGGATGTCCTCGCCGGAGACGTAGACGTTCACGAACCTGCGCAGCCCGCCGTCCTCGGTGATCCGCTCGCGAAGCTCGGCGTGCTGCTCGAACACGGCGTCGAGCGCGTCGCCGACGGTCTCCCCGTCGACCTCGATCTCGCCCTCGCCTTCGGTCACGCCCCGAAGCTGCGAGGGGATCTTCACGGTCACCGTCATCGGTCGCGAACCTTAGCGAGTGGCAACCGGCTCCAGCTCGGCCTCGAAGGCCTCCAGAGTCGGCTCGATCTCGAACATCCGGAAGCTCTCCCGGGTCGCATCGAGCGTCTTCAGCCCCTCACCCGTGATGTAGCCGACGACGCGCTCGGAGGGATCGATGTCGCCGCGCTCGGCGAGCTTGGCCAGCACGGCGATCGTGACGCCGCCAGCCGTCTCGGTGAAGATGCCGGTCGTCTCGGCGAGCACGCGGATGCCGTCCCGGATCTCGTCGTCCGAGACCGAGTCGATCGCGCCCCCCGTTCGCCGCGCCAGGTCGAGGGCGTAGACCCCATCCGCGGGGTCGCCGATCGCGAGGCTCTTCGCGATCGTCTCGGGGCGCTGCGGCTTGCAGACGTCCCAGCCCTCGGCGAACGCGGTGGCGACCGGGTTGCAGCCGGCCGCCTGGGCGCCGTTGAACGCCGGCAGCTCGCCTTCGACCAGTCCGAGGTCGATCCACTGGTCGAGCCCCTTGGCGATCTTCGTGAACAGCGAGCCGGAGGCGATCGGGCAGACCACCCGGTCCGGGAGCGACCAGCCCAGCTGCTCGACGGTCTCGTAGGCGAGCGTCTTCGAGCCCTCGGAGTAGTAGGGCCGCAGGTTGACGTTGACGAATGCCCACGGCCGCGTCTCGCAGAGCTGGGTGCAGAGGCGGTTGACGTCGTCGTAGGTGCCGTGCACACCGACCAGCCGCGTCCCATAGACGCCGGTGGCGAGCAGCTTCTGCTCCTCGAGGTCGACGGGCACGAACACGTAGGAGGAGAGGCCAGCCGCGGCGGCGTGAGCCGCGACGGCATTCGCGAGGTTGCCCGTCGAGGCGCACGCGACGGTCTGGAAGCCGAGCTCGCGCGCCTTCGCCAGGGCGATCGCGACGACGCGATCTTTGAACGAGTGCGTCGGGTTGGCGGCGTCATTCTTGACCCACAGCTCCCCGATCCCGAGACGCTCGGCGAGACGCTCGGCGCGGACCAGCGGCGTCAGCCCCGGTTCTAGTGGGTCGCGGGGCCGCTCGGCGAAGGGCAGGAAGTCGGCGTAGCGCCAGATGCCGCGCGAGCCGGCTTGGATCTTGCGGCGGGCCTCGCCGGGGTCGAGGTCGAGGAAGTCATAGGAGACCTCGAGTGGGCCGAAGCAGCGCTCGCAGACGTAGCTCGCCTCCAGCGGGTAGCGCGACTCGCACTCCTTGCAAACCAGTGCCTCGGGCGCCATCGCCTTTAACCTCTCCTTCTCTCCCGTCGGTTCCTCATCGGCTAACGAAAAGACCTCTGCCGGGCTAGTGAGCAGAGGTCCTGACGGGACTTCCGTTCACATCTCCCAGGCTCTCAACCTGCTGGAATTGGCACCTTCCCCGTCCGCTCTCGCTTCGGGGGGTTGCCGGGGTTTCAACGGGCCAGTCCCTCCACCCCTCTGGATGTGGTGGTTATGTGGCCCGGACTATACCAACCGCAAAGCCGGCAAAGCGGCCGCCCGCGGACGGTGATCTCACCGCGGCGCCCAGCGCAGCCCGCTCCCTGCCGCCCCCATTGCAGGCCATCCGCTCGCGGTCGCGTACCCTTAGCTTTGAGGTGGAAGAGACGATGACGAGCGGTGGTGCAAGCGATGCCGAACCTCCCGAAGCCCAGGCTGCGAAGGTCGGCCCGCGCCGGCCGGCTCGTCGCGCCTGCGTCTGAGCCCAAGGAGCGCAAGCCGCACGTCGAGACGATCACGGCCGAGGGGCTGCGCTGGGTCAACATCGAGAGCCCCTCCCCGCTCGAGTGTGCGTGGCTCGAGGAGCAGTTCGGGTTCCATGCCCTCGATCTGGAGGACGTCCTGTCGCGCAATCAGCGCCCGAAGATCGACGAGTACCCCGACTACCTGTTCATCGTCCTGCACTTTCCGGTCTTCGATCGTGCGGTCGGGCGCCTGAACGCCGGCGAGCTCGACATGTTCGTCGGCCCCGACTACCTGGTCACGATTCCCAATCAGCCGCTGCAGCCGGTCCAGTACCTGTTCGAGCGCTGCCGTCAAAAGGAGGAGCTGCGCGAGCAGCACTTCTCCAAGGGATCCGGATTCCTGCTGTACCGGATCGTCGACGACAGCTTCGACTACTGCTTCCCGATGCTGCGCAAGATCGGCAACAAGCTCGACGCGGTCGAGGACGAGATCTTCTCCGGCCGCTCCGAGGAGGTCGTGCGCGGCATCTCCAACGTGAAGCAGGAGATCATCAACTTCCGCAAGGTGGTCCGCCCCCAGCGAACTGTTCTGCGCGATCTCGAGAGCAAGAAGCAGCGCTTCCTCGCGGCGCGAGAGGGAGACGACCTGGAGATCTACTTCGACGACATCGTCGACGCCCACGAGCGGATCTGGGACATGCTCGAGAACTACAAGGAGGTCGTCGAGGCGCTCGATGACACCAACGAGTCGGTGATCTCCCACCGCGTCAACGACATCCTCCGCGTGCTCACCGTGATCAGCGTCACCCTGTTGCCGCTGACCCTGCTGGCAAGCATCTTCGGCATGAACGTCCGCGTCCCGGGCCAGGGCTCAATCGCCGCCTTCTGGATCGTCGTCGCCGCGATGGTCGTCATGCTCGGCGGCCTGCTGACCGTGTTCCGCCGCCGCGGCTGGCTGTAGTCAGCGAGCCGGTCGTTGGCGCGACGGCGCATCTAGGATCCCGCGGTGTGGCCAACCAGCGCATCTGGGCGCCGTGGCGCCTCCCGTACGTGAAGGACGCATCCAAGGACTCTGAGGCCGAGTGCATCTTCTGCATCAAGCCGGCCGAGGATGACGACGAGGCGAACCTGATCGTGCACCGGGGCGAGCGCTGCTTCGTGATCCTGAACCTTTTCCCGTACACGAACGGCCACCTGATGATCGCCCCCTACGATCACCTCCCCACGCTTCAGGAGCTGGAGGCCGACACGGTCGCCGAGATGATGGCCCTGACCCAGCGGGCGATGGTGGTGCTCGACGAGAAGTACGACCCGCAGGGCTACAACGTCGGCGTCAACCAGGGACGCGTGGCGGGGGCCGGATATGAGGGCCACATCCACCTGCACGTCGTGCCCCGCTGGGCCGGCGACACGAACTACATGCCGGTGCTCGCCGATACGCGGGTGATGCCACAGTCGCTGGAGCAGAGCTACGAGGCGCTGAAGGGCGCGTTTTGAGGCCGGTCCCGTCCGGGATCTTCAAGGCCTACGACATCCGCGGCCTGTACGGCGACGAGGTG
>VAYK01000165.1:0-2748 GCA_005884985.1 Actinomycetota bacterium
TAACCCGGCTTTCGCGGCGCCAGGAGGGTGACGCCTGCCGACTGCCAGACGATCCAGATCGCCAGGTGCCTGCTCGCTCGAATCGGCGCTGTCACCAGGTTGTGCATGATTCGGCTCCTTCGTATTGCGCTCCCATATGGTGGATCGCCGTTCGGCTGGAAAAGTTGCAGGCCCCCTAGGTACGGCCCGTGCCGGGCGGCCTACCGTCGTTTAGCCTGCGCCAGACCGATGACCGGTACCGCGGAGCAACCCAGCGCGACGGGCCCTGCCGAAGTGACCCTGGATGAGGTCGTCGCCCTATGCAAGCGGCGCGGGTTCATCTTCCAGTCGTCGGAGATCTACGGTGGGCTCGGCTCCATCTACGACTACGGCCACTACGGCGTCCTGCTCAAGAACAACGTCAAGGGGGAGTGGTGGCGGACCGTGGTCGGAGAGCGGGACGACATGGTGGCCCTCGACGCGGCAATCCTCATGCATCCCCGCACCTGGGAGGCCTCCGGCCACCTGGAGGGGTTCACCGACCCGATGGTCGACTGTCGCACCTGCAAGCTGCGTTTCCGGTCCGACAAGCTCGAGGATGCGGCGTGCGGTCGCCAGCCGTCGAAACATCCGGGCGAGACCGAAGAGTGCGACCTCACCGAGCCTCGCCAGTTCAACCTCATGTTCGAGACCTTCATGGGCCCGGTCCGCGATGACGCCGCCAAGGTCTATCTGCGGCCGGAAACGGCGCAGGGCATCTTCGTCAACTTCAAGAACGTGCTCCAGTTCGCCCGTAAGAAGCCGCCGTTCGGGATCGCCCAGATCGGCAAGGCCTTCCGCAACGAGATCACCCCCGGCAACTTCATCTTCCGCACCCGCGAGTTCGAGATGATGGAAATCGAGTTCTTCGTTCCGCCCGGCGAGGCTGACGCCTGGCACCAGCGGTGGATGGAGGACCGGATGCGCTGGCATACGGAGCTCGGGATCCGCCCAGACCATCTGCAACTCCGAAAGCACGGGCCGGACGAGCTCTCGCACTACTCCTCGGCCACCTCGGACGTCGAGTACCTGTTCCCGATGGGCTGGTCGGAGTTGGAGGGAATCGCCAACCGCGGCGACTACGACCTCTCCCGCCACGCCGAGTTCTCGGGCGAGAAGCTCGAGTACTTCGACCAGGAGAAGGGCGAGGCGTATGTGCCGCACGTGATCGAGCCCTCGCTGGGCGTCGACCGCTCGCTGCTCGCTTTCATCGTGGACGCCTATGAGACCGAGGAGGTCGAGGGGCGCAAGCGCACGGTGCTCCGGCTCGATCCGCGCCTCGCGCCCGTCAAGGCGGCGGTGCTGCCGCTCGTCTCCAAGGCCGGGATGCCCGAGAAGGCGCGCGAAATCTACGAGCAGGTGCGCCGCCAGGTTCCGGCCGAGTACGACGAGGGCGGCTCGATCGGCCGCCGCTACCGGCGCCAGGACGAGATCGGCACCCCCTGGGGGATCACGGTCGACGGTCAGACGATGGAGGACGACACGGTGACGCTGCGCGACCGCGACAGCCTGGAGCAGGTGCGAGTCCCCGCCGACGGCTTGGCCGACCGCCTTGCCGCCAGGCTCGCCGAGCCTTGGCGGAGCCCGAAGCTGGACTGACCGTCTGATCTCGGCCGGCCTCCAGTTCTCCCTGATCTCGGCTGCCGCCCAGTTCCCGCCGACCAGGGCCGCCGCGACACCCGCTCGGCCGTCGGGACCGATTGGCGCGCCATTCGGGGCGGAGTCGTGACGCTCCGCGCGTCACGTGGGCAATAAGGGCAGCCATCCTGGTCCGCGTGGCCGACGCTCATGACTTTGAACGTCCCACAGACGTCGAAAGTCACAAGCCTCCCGATCACGTGATCGGGAGGCTCGCCGAGCGCCAGCACGGTGTCGTGGCGCGTCGGCAGCTTCTAGCGGCAGGGTTGACCCGCGAGGCCATAGCCCACCGCACGCGGGTCGGACGCCTTTCTTGTCTTCACCGGGGCGTTTATGCCGTCGGCCATCGCCTGCTCTCGCCCGAGGCGCGCTCGATGGCGGCCGTCCTCGCCGCCGGGCCCAAAGCGGTGCTGAGCCATCGGTCCGCGGCGGCGCTGTGGGGGATTCGACCCTGCCGGGGGGGCAACGTGGACGTCACGACGTCGAGCTCCAGACGGCAACGGCCCGGAATCACGTGGCACGTGGCCAACCTCTCGGCCGATGAAATCACCTCCCTCGCTGCCATTCCGGTGACCACGGTCCCACGCACGCTGTTGGACTTGGCAGCGGTCCTCGACCGGCGCGGAATCGAGCGGGCTCTGAACCAAGCGGAGGTCCGCCGCTACGTCGACCACCTCTCACTCCCCGCCCTGCTCGAGCGCTACCCGCGCCGGCGCGGGGCGGGGACGATCCGCGTGATCCTCGCGGCGGGTGGCGTCGGGACCACGCTCACCAGGAGCGAGCTGGAGGAGCGCTTCCTGCGGCTCGTCGTCCACCGGGGCCTGCCTCAGCCTGAGCTGAACGTTCCCATCGCCGTGCGCGGCAGGTTCGTCGAGGTCGACTGTCTCTGGCACCGTTCGCGCGTGATCGCAGAGCTGGACGGGCGCGCCGTCCATGGGACCGCCGCGGCCTTCGAGCGCGATCGGGCCCGGGACCGCGCCCTGAACGCGGCCGGATGGCGCGTCGTCCGGGTTACCTGGCGACAGCTCACCGGCGAAGGGCGGGAGCTCGCGGATGACCTTGGCGCCCTGTTGGGCACGCGGCCGTCGACCC
>VAYK01000165.1:2763-10611 GCA_005884985.1 Actinomycetota bacterium
CTTCGAAGCAGTCGGGACGCGAGTGCGTCAGTATGTGACGTCCGTCACACAGGAGCACGGCCGGCGGCACGTGTACTAAGCTCACCGGAACCATGTCATTGATCGATGACGGATAGGTGAGCGAAGGAGTGTTCAGATGAGCGTTGCGCAGAAGGACGGAATCGATCAGCGCTCCTTCGTCGACCAGATCTCCTATGACGACCTCTACCGGCGCTGGGAGGAGGGGAACTGGAAGGCGACCGAGTTCGACTTCTCCAAGGACCGCGAGGGCTGGGCGTCGCTGAGCGACGTCCAGCGCAAGTCGGCGCTATGGACCTACTCGATGTTCTTCTACGGGGAGGACTCGGTCACCGACAACCTCTCCCCCTTCATCGACGCCGCTCCACTGGAGGAGCAGAAGTACTTCCTCGCCACCCAGCAGGTCGACGAGGCGCGGCACGCGGTCTTCTTCCATCGCTTCTTCAAGGAGGTGATCGGCGCCGGCGACACGATCGGCTCGACGCTCGCCTACACAGAGGCGCAGCTCGGCTGGGGCTACCGCAACGTGTTCGACCGCCTCGACCGGATGGGCGAGGAGCTTCGCAAGGACCGCTCGCTGCCCAAGTTCGCCCAGGCGATCGCGCTCTACCACATGATCGTCGAGGCGGCGCTCGCCCAGCCGGGACAGCACTTCATCGAGGACTATTTCAACAAGGCCGGGACGATGCCCGGGTTCAGCGCGGGGATGCACAACGTCTCCCGCGACGAGCAGCGCCACATCGGCTTCGGGGTGAAGGTACTCGCGGACTGCTTCCGCCAGAGCGAGGAGTGCAAGGCGGCCGTGGTCGAGGTGCTGCGCGAGGTGCTGCCGTGGTCGATGTCCGTGTTCGTGCCGCCGGGCTGGGACCTGGAGTACACCCGCTGTTACGGCTTCGAGCTCGAGGACATCTACGCGTTTGGGATGCGCTCGGTGGAGACCAAGTGGAAGGCGGCCGGCTACCCGATCGACCAGATGCCCCCGGACGTCTTCCCCTTCGACACCTCACGACCCCACCTGGAGCGGGCCAAGCGTGCGATTGCGCTGCTGCGTGCGGGCGTCGTCGGCGAGCCCGTCGAGACGCCGGACGCCTCGCCGGAGACGCAGGCGATGCTGTTCGACGTCATCGCCCGCTCTGCCCACACCGACGCCGTCAACGGCCGGCCGGTGACGATCCAGTGGCGCTTTACCGACGCCGCTCCTTGGTATGTCCGGATCGACAACGGGGCCTCGGAGGCGGTCCAGGGCGAAGCCCCGCACCCGAGCCTGACGCTGGAGACGTCCTGGCGGGACTGGCTCGAGGTCTCGACCTACGGCGGCGATCCGCGCCGCGCGATGCTGCGCCGCAGGCTCCGGCCACGCGGCTCGCTGCGGATGCTGTGGCGTCTGCAGCGAATCTTTCCGGGCTAACCAGCTGCGATTCCGCCGCTTCGCCCTCGCGCGCTCGGGCGCGCGAGGCGGCTCTTATGTCAAATCGCTCACTCGGAGGTGAGCAGGAACCGCGCCACCTCGGCGCCGGCCTCGACGGTCGCCGAGTAGTCCCGCTCCGGGTCGGTAAGGCGCTGCAGCGCGCCCCCGTCGGCGGCGGCGAACATGTAGGTGACCACGGACTCGGCGTCGAAGCGCAGCGAGAGCACGCCCTCGGCTTCCTTTCGGCGCAGCACCTCGGCGAGCCCGAAGCACCTGCTCGGCGCCCGAGACGAGCACGGCGATCACATCGTCCACCGTCTCGGCCGCCGCGAGGGGCTCGTCGAGCATCGCGATCCTGGTCTCCGCATCGCTGCGGAGGACCTCGATCAAGAGCCGCTCCTTGGTCCCGAAGTAGTAGTGCAGGAGTCCGCGGCTGACGCCCGCTTCGCGTGACACGTGCTCGAACGTGGCGCCCGCAATGCCTCGCTCCGCGACGCAATGGCGCATCGCGTCGACGATGCGTTGTACCTTCTGCCCGCTCAGCTCGCGCTGTCCGGCGTCGAATCCCGCCTGAGCGGTACTCGAGTCCACTGGCACATCCCTTCTCTAGCAGTGTCCGCCCGGTCAGCCGGACGATGCCGCGCGAGTGTAACCGTCACGATCTCGCCCGGTTACGTGGCGGCTGAGCAGCCAGGAGGGATGCGGGTCTAGCTCTAGTTCCTAACCACATTGTTCATCCGGGCCTCCTTGGAGGCTGGGGGTGTCCAAGCCACCCAGACCCAAGGAGGTCACCGGATGAAGCTCCACGCTAATGCAGCGCTCAGCCTGAACCAGCGTCGCAGGCTGGCAAGACGCGTAGTCGAGGAGGGTTGGTCGCTCGCCGAGGCCGCGAGAGCGGCCGAGGTGAGCGAGCGCACGGCCGCCAAGTGGGCCGCCCGCTATCGCCGAGGGGGCGAGGCGGACCTCATCGACCGCTCCGCAGCGCCCCGGACAATCCCCCACCGGACGCCCGACGACCGCGTCCAGGCGATCGCCGCGCTGAGGCGGCTTCGCTTCACCGGCCCCGAGATCGCCGAGGTCCTGGCGATGGCGACCTCGACGGTCTCGGCGATCCTCAAGCGAATCGGCCTCGGCAAGCTCTCGCGCCTCGAGCCGCCCGAGCCGGTGCGCCGCTACGAGAAGGGCCGCGCTGGCGAGCTGCTCCACATCGACGTCAAGAAGCTCGGCCGGATCTCCGTCAAGGGCGCCGGGCATCGGGTCACCGGCAGGGCGAACAGGCAAAGCCGGGCGACCCGGCGCGACCGAGGGCCCAGCCGCGGCGCGACCGGCTGGGAGTTCGTCCACGTCTGCGTCGACGACGCCACTCGCCTGGCCTTCGCCGAGGTGCTCCCCAACGAGCGGGCGGTGACCGCGGTCTCTTTCCTGCGCCGCTGCCTGGCCTTCTATCGCGCCCACGGGGCGCGGGTCGAACGGGTGATGACCGACAACGGCTCCGCCTACGTCTCGGCGGTCTTCGCGCTCGCCTGCCGAGGACTGGGGATCAAGCACTGCCGCACCCGCCCCTACCGGCCGCAGACCAACGGCAAAGCCGAGCGCTTCATCCGCACGATGCTTCGCGAGTGGGCCTACGCCGGCGTCTACGGCTCCCCGGCTGAGCGCACCGGGGCGTTACTAGGATGGCTCGAGCGCTACAACACCCGCCGAAGACACGGCGCCCTCGGTCACCGACCGCCGATAGCGCGACTCTGGGAGCTCCAGGGGAACAACGTGGTTGGTACCTACAGCTAGACCCGCATCCGTCCTGGCTGCTCAGCCGCCACGTAACCGGGCGAGATCGTGACGGTTACACTCGCGCGGCATCGTCCGGCTGACCGGGCGGACACTGCTAGAGAAGGGATGTGCCAGTGGACTCGAGTACCGCTCAGGCGGGATTCGACGCCGGACAGCGCGAGCTGAGCGGGCAGAAGGTACAACGCATCGTCGACGCGATGCGCCATTGCGTCGCGGAGCGAGGCATTGCGGGCGCCACGTTCGAGCACGTGTCACGCGAAGCGGGCGTCAGCCGCGGACTCCTGCACTACTACTTCGGGACCAAGGAGCGGCTCTTGATCGAGGTCCTCCGCAGCGATGCGGAGACCAGGATCGCGATGCTCGACGAGCCCCTCGCGGCGGCCGAGACGGTGGACGATGTGATCGCCGTGCTCGTCTCGGGCGCCGAGCAGGTGCTTCGGGAGGACCCGGGCTTCTACGTGCTCCTGTACGAGCTGTTCACGGCCGGCCGGCAGAACCCCGACATCCAAGCCGAGCTCGCGGGTCTCTATCGGGGCTCCCGTTCCCATCTCGCCGAGGTGCTGCGCCGAAAGGAAGCCGAGGGCGTGCTCTCGCTGCGCTTCGACGCCGAGTCCGTGGTCACCTACATGTTCGCCGCCGCCGACGGGGGCGCGCTGCAGCGCCTTACCGACCCGGAGCGGGACTACTCGGCGACCGTCGAGGCCGGCGCCGAGGTGGCGCGGTTCCTGCTCACCTCCGAGTGAGCGATTTGACATAAGAGCCGGCTCGCGCGCCCGAGCGCGCGAGGGCGAAGCGGCGGAATCGCAGCTGGTTAGCCCGGAAAGATTCGCTGCAGACGCCACAGTATCCGCAGCGAGCCGCGTGGCCGGAGCCTGCGGCGCAGCATCGCGCGGCGCGGATCGCCGCCGTAGGTCGAGACCTCGAGCCAGTCCCGCCAGGACGTCTCCAGCGTCAGGCTCGGGTGCGGGGCTTCGCCCTGGACCGCCTCCGAGGCCCCGTTGTCGATCCGGACGTACCAAGGAGCGGCGTCGGTAAAGCGCCACTGGATCGTCACGGGCCGGCCGTTGACGGCGTCGGTGTGGGCAGAGCGGGCGATGACGTCGAACAGCATCGCCTGCGTCTCCGGCGAGGCGTCCGGCGTCTCGACGGGCTCGCCGACGACGCCCGCACGCAGCAGCGCAATCGCACGCTTGGCCCGCTCCAGGTGGGGTCGTGAGGTGTCGAAGGGGAAGACGTCCGGGGGCATCTGGTCGATCGGGTAGCCGGCCGCCTTCCACTTGGTCTCCACCGAGCGCATCCCAAACGCGTAGATGTCCTCGAGCTCGAAGCCGTAACAGCGGGTGTACTCCAGGTCCCAGCCCGGCGGCACGAACACGGACATCGACCACGGCAGCACCTCGCGCAGCACCTCGACCACGGCCGCCTTGCACTCCTCGCTCTGGCGGAAGCAGTCCGCGAGTACCTTCACCCCGAAGCCGATGTGGCGCTGCTCGTCGCGGGAGACGTTGTGCATCCCCGCGCTGAACCCGGGCATCGTCCCGGCCTTGTTGAAATAGTCCTCGATGAAGTGCTGTCCCGGCTGGGCGAGCGCCGCCTCGACGAGATCACCCGCCGCCTGCGCCGCGAGTGTCCCTGGGACCGCGAGCAGGACGAGCGCTCCATCGTCCCCCACACCGTCGAGGAGGCCTACGAGCTGGCCGACGCGGCGGCCAGCGGAGATGACCCCAAGCTCGTCGACGAGCTCGGCGATGTCCTGTTCCAGGTCCACTTCCTGGCGCTGCTGCTCGAGGAGCGCGACGCGGGAAGCCTCGGCGAGGTCGCCGAGGGCATGGCCCAGAAGCTGATCCGCCGCCACCCGCACGTGTTCGGCGAAACGCAGGCAGAGACCGCCGGCGAGGTGCTTCGCAACTGGGACCGGATCAAGCGGACCGAGGAGGGGAGGGGCGCCGGCGAGCCGTTCGCCGACGTCCCCGAGAACCTGCCGGCGCTGCTCTATGCGCGCAAGCTGCAGCGGCGCGCCCTCTCGGCCGGGCTCGCGGGCACGGAGCCCGAGGAGAGGATCGCCGACCCGGCGACCCGCGAGGCGGCCGAGCGCTGGATCGGCGAGGCGCTCTTCTCGCTGGTCGACGTGGCGCGCCGTCTGCGCGTGGACCCGGAGCTGGCGCTGCGAGCTGCCACGCACCGTTTCCGTGACCAAGTCGAAAGCGACTAGGTCACCGGTCATGCGGGTCGAAAACGACTAGGTCACCGGCTCGCGCGTCGAGGACTCGTTGAGGGGTCTCGATCGTCGCGTGACTCCGCGTCGGGGTCGATCTCCGCGGCATGCTCGGCGTGCGCGCGCGCCGTCTCTTGCTGCCGCTTGGCCGCGCGGGACCGCTCTTCGGCCTCGGCGGCTTCCCGGCGTGCACGGGCAGCTTGCTCGTCGGCTGCCGCGGCCTCCCTTTGCGCTCCCAACCGGCGCGAGGCAGCCTCTTCGCGGTGCTCTGTCGCGATTTGGCGCCGGTCGTCGAGCTTTCGCTCACGCTCTCTCCTCAGCGCCGCCGCGAGCAAAGCGATCACGATTACGGCGCCGATCACGATCAAAACAATTGCGACTGTGCTCATTTTCGACTCCTTTCGATGGCCCAGCTCTTGCTCTCGCTGACGACCGGGTCGTCGTTTCGCCACTACCCACTGCGGGGCGGGTGAATCAACTCGCCGCATCGAAGTCCGAGTGGGCCGAAGCGGTGTCGGGAGGACGTCGTCTGCTCGTGCCTTGGCCCGAATGGGCACGGCCTGGCAAACTTCCGCGGCCATGCCCACGATCGAGCGGATTCACGCGCGCCAGATCCTCGACTCGCGGGGAAACCCGACGGTCGAGGTCGAGGTGACGCTCGACTCGGAGGCCCGGGGGCGCGCCGCCGTCCCGTCGGGCGCCTCGACGGGCGAGTTCGAGGCCACCGAGCTTCGCGACGGCGGCGAGGCCTGGGGCGGCAAGGGCGTCGCGAACGCGGTCGCGAACGTCAACGATGACATCGCCCGAGCGCTGGTGGGCGCGCGAGCGACCGAGCAGGGGGCCATCGATCGCACCCTGATCGACCTCGACGGCACGCCGAACAAGTCCCGGCTTGGCGCCAACGCGATCCTCGGCGTCTCGCTCGCGGTCGCCCGCGCCGCCGCGGCCGAGGCGGGAGAGCCGCTGTACCGCTTCCTCGGCGGCGTCGACGCCACCATCCTGCCGGTGCCGATGATGAACGTGCTCAACGGCGGCGCCCACGCCGACAACAAGGTCGACTTCCAGGAGTTCATGGTCGTTCCGGCCGGCGCCCGGAGCTTCTCCGAGGCGCTGCGGGTCGGCGCCGAGATCTTTCACGCCCTCAAGGGCACGCTGAAGGACCAAGGCCTGGGAACCACGGTTGGCGACGAGGGGGGCTTTGCCCCCGACCTCGACTCGAACGAGGCGGCGCTCGAGGCGCTGATCGCAGGCATCGAGGCGGCGGGATACGAGGCGGGCAACGACGTCTTCGTCGCCCTCGACCCGGCGAGCAGCGAGCTGTATGGCGATGGCGCCTACGTCCTCGAGCACGAGGGCCGGACCCTGTCGCCCGCCGAGCTGGTTGATTACTGGGTGGATATCTGTGACCGCTACCCGGTGGTCTCGCTCGAGGACGGCATGGACGAGGAGGATTGGGACGGCTGGAAGGCCCTCACCGAGCGGGTCGGCGAGCGGGTGCAGCTGGTCGGCGATGACCTCTTCGTCACCAGCCCGGAACGCCTGCGGCGCGGGATCGAGCTGCGCGTCGCCAACTCCATCCTGGTGAAGCTCAACCAGATCGGGACCCTGACCGAGACGCTGGAGACGATCGAGCTCGCGCACGATGCCGGGTACACGACGGTGATCTCCCACCGCTCGGGTGAGACCGAGGACACGACGATCGCCGATCTGGCAGTCGCAACCGGCGCCGGCCAGATCAAGGCGGGCGCGCCCTCACGCTCGGATCGGGTGGCGAAGTACAACCAGCTCTTGCGGATCGAGGAGGAGCTCGGCGAGCGGGCCTCGTATCCCGGAATCAGCGCCTTTGCAGGAAGGTAGAGCGCGGGCGCCGAACCATGGAGCGTGAGCGCTCGCGCCTATCGTGTGGCACCACGCCGGCGGACCCGGGGACGGCCGGCGAGCCGCATTCACTGGGACAAGCTCGGCCGCGTTGTCCTGGTCCTGGTGCTGTTCGTGATCCTGTGCTCCTACGTGAACCCCGTGGTCAACTTCGTCGACGCGTGGCGGAACTCCCACGCGCAGCGCAGCGAGTTGCTACAGCTCGAGCGTCAGCACAGCCGTGTGGCGGCCAAGGCCGCAGCCCTCAACGACCCCGGCGCCGCCGCCGAGGCGGCGCGGAAGCTGGGCATGGTCGCCCCGGGCGAGCGCTCATACGTGGTGCGCGGCCTGTCGAAGTAGCCCCGGCGGCCCAGCGCCCCGGCGAGCGTCCGCGGTGAGCGTGGCGTTCGCGGGCGCGGCCTTCGTCACCGCGCCGGCCAGCGAGCGCACGCTGACGGCCGGCGCGTACCTCGTCGGTGCCCTCGAGCTGACCCTCGTCGCAGCGGCGCTGGCCTTCGGCGCGTACCGGGTGCGCGCCCTGCTGCTGCCCGGGTGGTCC
>VAYK01000030.1 GCA_005884985.1 Actinomycetota bacterium
GACTTCGACGTCGACCGGCACGTCCGCCGGGCAGCCTCATCCGACTTCAGCGAGATCACTGACGAGGTGATGTCCGCACAACTTGACGATGTCCATCCGCTGTGGGAGCTCTGGATCGCTGATCGGCTCCCCGATGGACGCATCGGGGTGATCGGGAAGGCCCACCACGCCATGGTAGATGGGCTGGCAGCGGTCGAATTGGCCAGCTTGCTCCTCGATCCGACATCAACGCCGGCTGCGCCCGAGCCTGAGCGCTGGCAGCCGGAACCCGCGCCTGGGGCTGCGACGCTCCTCATCGAGGGCGTCCTTGATCGAGCTGGCAGGCTCTTGGAGCTTTCGCGCTGGCCGCTCAGGTTCGCGCGACATCCGGAGCGGCTGCCACGCCTGGCCACCGATGGCGCGCGTTCTGCCCGCGCCCTGGCCGACTCGGTGCGCTCGGCGACGCCTCAGAGTGGGCTCAACGAACCAATCTCGCCCCAGCGCCATTTAGCTCGGGCCCATCGCCCGCTGGCCGATTTGAAGCGCATCAAGGAGGCGTTTGGGACGACGATAAACGACGTTGTGCTCGCGGTTACCTCGGGCGCGGTCAAGCGCTTCTTTGAACAGCGCGGCGAGACGCCGGTCCCCCTCAAGGCGATGGTTCCCGTGAGCGTGCGGGGCGAGGACGGAGGGGGCGAGCTCGGGAACCGGATCTCCTTTGTGTTTGTCGAGCTTCCCTGTGATGAGCCCGACCCACTCGAGCGTCTGATCGCGGTCGCAGAGCAAGCTAGCGAGCGAAAGCGAAGCGGAAAGCCCGAAGGCGCCGACCAATTCCTGCAGGCTGTCCAGTACGCACCACGCATCGTGCAAAAGGCTCTCTCGCGGCTCGTGGCCAGTCCGCGTACCTTCAACCTAGTCGTCTCGAACATTCCCGGCCCGCGCCAGTCCCTCTACATGTGTGGGTGCGAGCTTGAGGAGGTCTATCCGGTCGTACCGATCGCTGAGCGGCACGCGCTCTCGATCGGACTCACAACGATGAAGAGGGAGGCCTTCTTCGGAATCTACGCGTACCGGGCGTCCCTTCCCGACGCGGATCTGCTCGCGCGCTGTCTCGACGAGTCAGTGGAGGAGCTCCTGGCGCTGAGCGCAATGCGATGACGGGCCCACGCGCGGACAACGGCGAGGGTTCCCTTCTGCTCACGGGCGCTACTGGCTTCCTGGGCATGGAGCTTCTCGCTCGCTACCTCGAGCGCACCGACCGCCACGTCTACACGCTTGTACGGGCGGCTGATGCCGACAAAGCGAAGGAGCGCTTGCGCTTCACGCTGCGTGCGCTTCTCGGCAGGAGCGACATCCACACTGGGCGGGTTATTGCCGTAGCCGGGGACATCGAGAGAGAGGGCCTCGGCCTCGAGGGCGAGCTGCGCGAGGGCTTGGCCGAGCGCGTGAGCGACGTCGTGCACGCCGCCGCTTCGATCTCGTTTTCCCTCCCCTTGGGCCAATCGAGGCAGATCAACGTCGACGGGACGCGACGGCTGCTTGAGTTCGCGGAGTCTTGCCGCGATCGGGGCGGGTTGCGGCGCTTCTCCTACGTCTCCACGGCCTACGTGGCCGGAACCCATTCGGGCGAGTTTCGCGAGGACCAGCTAGAGGTCGGCCAGGACTTCCGCAACGCTTACGAACGATCCAAATTCGAGGCCGAGAAGTTAGTGCGCTCCTACTGCGATCGCCTGCCGATCCAGATCTTTCGCCCCAGCATCATCGTCGGTGAGCGGCCGACCGGCTGGACCGCTGCGTTCAACGTCCTCTACGCGCCGTTGAAGGCATTCAGCCGCGGTGCCTATACGGCCCTGCCAGCGCGCCGCTCCGCACCCGTCGACGTGGTTCCGGTCGACTACGTCGCGGATGCCGTTTTTGAGCTCAGCAACCGCCCCGGCGCCGAAGACGGCGAGGAGACTTACCACTTGGTGGCGGGCCGACGGGCAACCACGGTCGGCCACTTAGTGGAGCTCTCTGCCCAGTACTTCGAGCGTAAGCCGCCACGACTAATCCCGCCGACCGTATATAGGCGGGTGATTCATCCTTTGGCGGTCCGCGTCAGCAGCAGCAAATCGCGTGATGCGCTGAAGAAGAGCGAGGTCTACTTTCCCTACTTCTCCATGCGAGTTCGCTATGACGACCGGCGCGCGCGCAGCCGTTTGGAATCCGCCGGCATTCACGTCACTCCCGTCGATAGCTACTTCAATCGCCTAGCCAGCTTCGCCACCAGGACGCGGTGGGGGAAAGCAACACTCACCCGCGCGGAGGCCTGGCGGGGTCTCACGCGGCCGAGCCCTCTCCCGGGGGACGATTCGGCCGCAGATGAAGGATTTGGCAGGCGGGAGCGATCCCGCACGCCTACAGCTCTCCCAGACGAGTAGCGTCGTTTTGGTGACGACGAGAGGACCGGGCATCGAGACGCTGCCTGAGCGCGTCCGGAGCGAGCGAACCGGGGGAGTAGCGTTCGACTATGCCCACTGACTGGCCACCGCTCGCCTACGAGTCGTGGAGCGCGACCTGCGACACCCTCCACGCGCACACCCAGGTGCTCGGAAAGCTCGCGGTGAAGCTCGCCCCGCCCGAGCCCCAGCTCCAGCACACCGCCCTGCGGCTGAGCGCGCGCGGCTGGGAGACGCTTGCGCTGCCGGCGCCCGACGGCTCTGGCGCGATCGTCGCAGCCCTGGATCTGCGCACGCATGAGGCCGCGGTCGAGCACAGCAATGGCCGAGAGATACGGATTGCGCTCACGCCCAACCGGTCCGTCGCCGAGGTGACGGGCGAGGTGCTGGAGGCCGTGGGGCGCCTCGCTGGTGCCGTCGAGATCAATCCCACCCCCCAGGAGGTTCCCTGGCAGCTTCCGCTGGACGAGGACGACGAGCATGCGGGCTATGACGCCGAGCAGGTGGCAACCTACTTCGAGGCCGCCACCCATGCGGCGCTCGTCCTTGGCGAATTCCGGGCGCCGTTTCGCGGACGCTCGACGCCGGTCAATGCCTGGTGGGGCACCTTCGACCTCGCGGTCAACTTCTTCTCGGGACGCCCCGCCGATCCACCGTCGGACGACTTCATCATGCGCAACGGAGGGGATGCCCAGCAGGTCGGAGTCGGGTGGTGGCCGGGGGATCCGAACCACGAGGGTGCGGCCTTTTTCGCCCTCGCATACCCGGCACCGGACGGCTTTGCGGACGCGAACCTGAGCCCCGCCGCGGCGCGTTGGGACGAGCAGCTTGGCGAGTACGTGCTCGATTGGGAGGACGTCCGGACGAGCCCCGATCCACAGGCCCTCGCGCTGGAGTTTGCCCGGTCCGCTTTCCGCCACGCCTGTGCAGTATGCGAGTGGGACCCGGTTCTCGCGGCCACGGCAGAGGGTGTTCCACCGGCGATCAGGTGACGTTGAGATTCCGACGGGGCGTTTCCGACGCCTGGACCAGGACCCGCTAGCGCGAGGAGAAACGCGTCAACCTGCCAGCGGCGAGCGCGGGATTCGCGTTTCGCCCCGGACCTGCGGGAGCTCCATGCCGAGATCGTCCACAACCTCGAGGCGTGCCGGTTCGGGGAGCTGTCGCAGCAGCCGACCTGGCCGCATTCGAGGCAGATCCGCAGGTGAAGCCAGGGATCGCCCGTCTTCAGGCACTCCTCGCAACCCTCGACCGCTTCGGGCAGCTCGGTTAGCCTCACGTGGTCGAGGTGTCCGCAGGCGGCCATCAGGTTGGAGCATCGCAGAGTCGTCAAGTCACGAGGCTGCGCCTGTCGCGGGGCCGCTGGTCCACGCCGCGGGGCAAGGAGAGAGCGGCTTCCGCGTTGTGGACGTTTGGGAGTCAGAAGAGGAAGGAATACCGTGCCATTCCCTCAGGGCTGGCGCTGCCGGCCACTCGCGGAGATCTCCAGCCGCTACGAGCGTCTAGCGAAAACTCGCCACGGCTACACCCGCAGCCTGGTTCGAGGGGCCAGCTCTGGACCTCGTCTGCGACCGTCCGCCACCCGGCCCGAACAGCACTCACTAAGGGCTGCGAGGTCCGATTAGCGGATTTGGGAGCCCGAGCGGCGGCTGACTCCGCGGCGCGCCTAATCCGTGCCGAGGCTACCTGCCCTGGGAGCTGGGGATCAGTTGCGACCCAGCCGCAGGGCCGAAGCCCGCCCCGCAGCCCGCTGTTGTGCCTTTGGTCGCGCTACCCAGGCTCGCACCGACGAGGGCGGGATATACGTTGACGTAGTAGCGCTTCGCGACGTTGCCGTTGCACCCGTAGACGAGCATCCCCCGCGTCAGGATGTTCGCTTCGTCCTGGGGGGTACCGTCGTAGTCCATGAACTTGCCGCTGGAGTCGACCGAGCGGCCTCCAAAACCAGTGACGCCCTTGACGGCGACGATCGTGCCGGAGCCTGGGCTGAGCGAGGTAGAGCCTGGGTCCGCAAGCCAGACGGCGACCGCACCTTCGGGCCTGTGGGAAAGACTGCCGTCCGGCATCACGAAGCGGCCGAGGCGGATCTGGGCGGTCGGGTCAGGGCGCTTGCTCAACAGCGCCGTGAGCTGATCCGCGACGGCGTTCGAGGCGGTCGGCCCGACGGACTCCGAATCGAGGCCGTGGTTGTGCTTGCTCGAATGGCAGTCGTCGACCGTGTAGAGCTCCGGGTTCGTGAAGGCCGCCCAAGCGGGGATCATGTATCCGATCAGGTCATTCGCCAGGCCGACCTGGAAGCGATACGCCGCACGCGCATGCCAGGTCGGGACCGACGGGTTCGGGCGATTGGGGCACTCGGCGTGCTCGATCCCCCACGGGCTGCCGAGCATCAACCCAGGAAAGGACTCGGCGGGGTTGGCAATCAGCTGCAGGTCGGGGCCGAGGTCGAGCACCCCGACCTCCGTTCGCAGGTCCCGCCCGGCACGCCCGGCGTAGACGCCCGCGTTGTAGCTCGGGCGGTTGTCGAACACGCCGGCCGCGGCCAGCGCCCGGAAGCCGTTGTTCTCGAGCGGGACGTCGAACTCGTGCCGATCGATCGTCAGCCTCCCGAACCGGAGCCGCTCCGCCTTCTGGGCCTCGACCGCGACGGCGTTCGCGAAGGCCTGACCGGTGGCCTTGGCTTGTGGATAGCAACCGTCAGTCCGCTGGGCGTAGGGCGGGTCCTGGGGGTTCTTGATCGGGCCGCATTCGGGCGCGGTCACAGGCGGAACGGTTGACGGGTCCTCCTCGGAGCCGTTGTCGCCCACGAGGTACATGGCCATTCCCGGGATGAGCGACTCGAGCCCGCGGTGGAAGTAGCCCGGCCAGTCGGAGCTGATCTCGCGCTTCAGCGCCACATTGCCGTTGGCCGGATCGGTCAGGTCCGAGTGCCCGATCTCCTGGTTGTGAGCGGCGAGGCTCATGATCGTCACGATCGGCTTGCCGCCCTTGTCGCGGGCCTGGAGTACGCCGATCTTCGGGTCGATCGCCCGCGGCTGGAACTCATTGTCGGCTGTGGTCGGGAAATTGTGCACCTCGACGTAAAGGCTCCGGGGGGTGAGGAACTGGCGCGCCCAAAGGCTGGACGGCTGCAGGTGGTCATACGCGAGTGCCGCCGCCCGCGCCACCCGGTCGTCGAGCCAGTTCATGTAGTAGTCGTCGATGCCCGAGTTGGCGCCCGCCGGCAGGGTTCCCCCGGCATCGGGGGCGCCGTAGATTCCGATCGGGTCGGGTGAGCTCTCGTTGTGGTTCGAGCTCACGATCATGTCGGTGATCCCGGGGCGCAGCTTCTTGGCCCGTGCGCGCATGTCCTTCGTCCCGAGCGTGCCGATCTCGCCGTTTAGGTTCGGCTCGTAGGCGTTGAAGATGCCCTGTGACACCACCGACACGACGACGACCGTCCTGATGCCGTCGGAGAAGGCCACTGCGCGGGCATCGATCGGGTCGTGGACCACCGCCGCGAGCTCGTTTGTGCCGCTTGAGACGTAGATGCCGTCGTAGCGGCCGTTGTGGTTGGCGTCACAGTAGGGCTCCGAAGGGGTGCCGCTGGTGGGGTCCCCATAGTCGAAGTAGCCACTGCCGTTTAGGTCCACGTACGGCTCCTCGAACGCGAACGGGCGCGGGCCGTTCATGGACGAGGGACAGGACGCGAACGTGTTTCCGTTGGCGCCCGAGCTCGCGGATGGTGGCGTTACGTCGACCCTCGCGGCACCAACGCGGAAGCCTTTCGCCGTGGCCGCGGAGGGCGCGGAGGCCGAAACGAGCAGGACTCCCACCCAGACTGCAAGGACGTAACGCCGCCTCCAGCCCACAGGCGAAGCTTAGGCGCTCGGTCAGCTCCGCGCGCCGACGGCTTCGTCAGCTTGGACGTGGTGCTGAGCGCGGTGCTTGTCGCCCTCGTTCTGCCCTGTCGGATCCGATCATCGCCATCGTGATCACCGGAGTCATTCTCCGGATCACGATGGCAGTCGTGGCTGACAGTGAGCGGGCGGATGCATTTCCACTGACCGCTCCCGCTTGGCGCAAGCAGCAGAGCGCCAAGCACCGCCGCCTTGTTCCATGCCATGCGAGAGCCTGAGAGCCCCGACTGCCAGGAATACCGTCCCCTTCCCTCGGGGCTGGCGCTGCCGGCCTTGCTCGTGGAAATTTCCGGCCGCTAGGCGGGAGAGCGGTCGCCTACTCCGACAGCCCGGCGGCTTTGAGGGCTTGATCCCGGGAGAGGAACCAGCGGATCTCGCCGATCCCGCCGTCGCGAAGGTTCGAGGCGAGCTATCCGCTCAAGTGCCATTTAGGTTCAAGCATCAGGATTCGATTCATGATCCAGCCGTTCAGCGGGATCGGGAAGGGCGTCTCAGCGGTCGTCCGCGGAATTGGGCGGGCCTTCCTGTCCGGAAACAAGGTCCGCGGGGAGGCTCTCCCGAGGCCCGCGACTAGTTCCTCGACACCGTGGGCGCCTCCTCCTACTCCCACAGCCCGGCGGCTTCGAGGGCCTTTCTGGCGGTCGGATGGCTCCAGCGCCTCAGCCGTTCCGGGCAATCGCCTCGGCTACGCTGCGAAGGTGACGGGTGAGGGAATCCCAGCGGCGAGATGGTCGACCCCCGGCGACGGGGAGCGGCTCTGGTTCCTTGGAACTCTGGCCACCATCAAGCTGCCGGGTGAGGCATCCGACGGACGCTTCGCCCTGATCGAGTTCCTGTTTCCGCACCACGCGTCGCCGCCACTTCACACCCATCCTCAGGACGAGAGCTACATCGTGTTGGAGGGACGGCTCACGATTCAGGCTGGCGAGCATCGGTTCGAGCTTGAGGCAGGCGGCGCAGCCACGGTCCCGATGAGGGTGGCCCACACCTTCCGGGTGGACAGCCAGACGGCGAGGGTACTTGTGCTCAGCACGCCGGCGGGACTTGAGCGCATGGTGCAGGACGCCGCAGTGCCGGCGAGCGCCCCTACGCTGCCGCCCGCCGACGCGCCGCGACCTGCGCCCGAGGAGCTCGAGCGGGTCTTCGAGGCCCACGGCCAGGTGAACCTCGGCCCGCCGCTCGGCCCGCTGGACTAGAGGTTCTCGCC
>VAYK01000167.1 GCA_005884985.1 Actinomycetota bacterium
AGGACGACGTCGAGGAGGAGCAGGACGACGTCGAGGAGGAGCAGGACGACGTCGAGGAGGAGCAGGACGACCTTGAAGAGGATGTCGAGGTGGCGCCCGCAGGCGTGCAGCCGGCCGACGAAGAGCCGTCCAGCCCGACTGGGGACCAGCTCTGGATGGACGTCTCCGACGACTGGCAGGAAGGCCGCGAGGTCCGCGACGGCGACGCCGCTATGCAGGTCCCCGAGCCCGCGGGTCGAATCACGATCCAGTCACGCCCCAAGCCGGAGGAGGACAAAGTGTTCGCCAGCAGCCAGACCCGCAGCGAAGAGCGCCAAACGACCGTCATCGACGCGGGCGAGCGGATCCATAGCCGCTTCAACGAGCTTCTCGACGCGCGGTCGCCGCGCCAGGACGTCGCCGACCGCGTCGCCTATCTCTTCCCGCGTCCCGAGACGACCGAGTGGACCGTGCGTGAGCTGAGCTATGACCGCCGCCGCCGCGCCGAGTCGCAGACCGAGCGTCCAGCCTCCTAGCTTCCTCCTCCGATCACCCAGGAAAACAGCTCTGACGACCGGGCCGGGAGGCTCGGTCGTCAGAGCGCCCACTCAACCGGCCGCGATCGCGGTGCGCTCCTTGGCGCCCGCGGCGAACAGGTACTCGTTGATCTGCATCAGCCCCGAGAGGTCGTGCACGTCGGTGTCCAGGTACGGGACCTGGATCACCGCTCGAGCGCGCATCTCTGCCGTCAACCGCTTGATATTGCGCCGGTCGCGGGCCGCGAGCGCCCGGTAGTCGTCGAAGTTCATCAACACCCGCCGCGCCAGATCGTCGTCGCCGAGCGCCTCCGCGAGCTCTGCGGCGAATCCCTCGCCGTAGTCGGGGAGCTCGCTCTCGTAGTGCACCTTGTTGACGATCACCCCACCGAACGGCAGCTTCGCCTCCACCAGCTTGCGGTGGAAGTAGACCGCCTCGGTGACCGGCTCGCCCTGGGGTCCGCAGACGACCAGGAAGCAGGTCTCGGGATTCGCCAGCAGCTCGTTGACCCGCTTGGCCCGCTCGCGAAAGCCACCCAGCATGCCGCTGAAGGCCTGGAAGAACTCCGAGAGGTCCTCGAGGACCTCGACGCCGGTGATCCGCCGCAGTACCGAGAACACCATCGAGGTGCCCCGTCCGAACACCTTCATCCCGAGCCCGGTTGGTTTCATGAACACCTGGAGCGCCCGCCCCTCGATGAACTGCATCAGGCGCCTGGGCGCCTCGAGGAACTCCAGCGCGTTGCGGGTTGGCGGGGTGTCGAGCACCAGCAGGTCGTAGCGGGCCTCCGCGTGCAGCTCGAACAGCTTCTCCATCGCCATGTATTCCTGGGAGCCGGCAAGGGCGGCCGACAGCTGCTGGTAGGCGTGGCGGCGCACCAGCTCGTCGAAGGTCGCCTTTGCGTCGAGCATCATCGCCCAGAGCTCACCCCCGTTGGTCTCGATCCCCGCCTGGGCGAACAGGGCCGGGTCGACCCGTCGCTCCTCGTTGCCGAGCTCGGGCAGGCCGAGCGAGTCCGCGAGTCGCTTCGCGGGGTCGATCGTAAGCACCGCGACCTTCTTGCCACGCGCCGCCATTCCAGCCGCGATCGCGGCCGAGCTGGTCGTCTTTCCGACGCCGCCCGAACCCGCGCAGATGCAGACGCGCTTACCGTCGAGGAGCTCCGCGACGCCGGCCATTAGTGCATGCCCTTGGCGAGCTCGCGGATCTCCTCGACGCCGAGCTGGGGCACAAAGACGAAGGGGAGCGTTCGCACCGGCGCCCTGACGAGCTCCGCGAGACGGGCGAGTTGCTCGCGCTGCGCCGCAGCTCGGCGGCTCTCGCTGAGCGCCGCCCGGTACGCGGCGCGCAGGGGGCCATTGGTCTTCCCGCATGCGCTCTCGAGCCGCTCCACGTCGGGCTTGGAGAAGCGCTCCGGGTAGAGCGCGTTCATGTAGACGCGATCCACCGCGACGTCGACCTCCTCGGTCAGCTGCCGTTCGAGTGCCACGGTCTCGTTCACGGGCATCTCCTCGGGCAGGGCGACGATCGCGGCTCCCGTCTTGCGATGGTTGACGATGAACGCCTCCAGCGCCTCCGCCTGCGCCTTGATCGGCCCAACGCGCGCGATGTTCGCGAACGTGCGCGGCGTCTGCAGGAAGCCGACGCCCGCGCCCGTCGCCGGCGCATCGACGATCACGAGGTCGTACTTGCGCCCCTTCTTCACCTTACGGTCCGGCTGAGCGACCTCCCACATCTTTCCGATCGTCACGAGCTCGCGTAGGCCCGGCGTGGCGGCCGTGAGATAGCTGAAGATCCGTGAGCGGAACATCGCCCACAGATTGTCCGCCATCTCGACCTCGTGGAAGCCGACCCTAGCCCGGTGGAAGACGTGCGAGGTGTGCTCCTGCGAGGAGACCTCGCAGACGATTGTCCGCCGGCCCTCCGCCGCTGCGGCTAGACCGAGGGCGAGGGCGACGGTGGATTTGCCTACGCCGCCCTTCCCGGTGACGATCACCAGGCGCTTGTCGAGCAGCTCGGACACCGCAGGAACATACATATGCGGCGTGAGGCGGGGATAAACCTCGAGCGGGGGTCTCTTTTCATGGGGAGGAAACGCATCATCACGTGCGAATAAGCGCGATCAATGGGTCTCTTCAACCGCGGTTTCAAGCCAAACGTGTCCAGGAACGGCCAGCCGCCGCCGGCGAACGGCGACCTGCCCGCCGAAGGCGCCCTGCCGCCCGCCGAACCGCAAGCACGGCCCGAGCCGGCCATTCCCGAAGAGCCCGCTCCTGAGCGGGCCGTTCCGGAGCAGGTGGCGCCTGAACGCGACGCTCCTCTCGACTCACCGGCGGGTCATGCGCCGCGGGCGGAGCCCGCGGCGAGGGCGACCTCTGCGCCGCCCGTCAACCCGGCGCCGCCGGATCACAGCGACGAGGACCGGATCAGCGCCTCCGAGGCGCTGGCCCCGACTCGCCGTCCGGGCAGCAGCCGGCCGCCAGGCGCCGCGATCGGCGACGAGTCGGAGCGCCGGGCCAAGATCATCTCGTTCGCGAACCAGAAGGGCGGGGTCGCGAAGACGACGACGACCCTGAACCTCGCTGTGGCGTTCGACGAGTCAGGTCACGACGTCCTCGCCGTGGACCTCGACCCGCAGGGCAACCTGACGATGAGTCAGGGGATCGACCCCGACAAGGTCGACGGGAGCATGTACGACGTGCTCGTCGACCACGTGCCGATCCGCGAGGTGATCCACGAGCGCGAGATCGACATCGCGGTGGCCTCGATTGACCTGGCCGGAGCCGAGATCGCGATGAGCATGCAGATCGGGCGGGAGCGCTCGCTGGAGAAGGCTCTGGCGGCGGTGGTCGACGACTACGATTTCATCTGCATCGACACGCCCCCGAGCCTCGGCCTGCTCACCGTGAACGCCCTGACGGCCTCCGACAAGGTGATCGTCCCCGTCCAATGCGAATATCTCTCCATGCGGGGGCTCGTCCAGCTCCAAAACACCCTGCAGATGATCCGCGAGAACCTCAACCCACGAGTGCAAATCGAGGGCATCCTGCCGACGATGCTGGATTCGCGCACGGTTCACGCGAAGGAGGCGGTGGAGATCCTCGAGGAGAACTTCGGCGAGCTGGTCTTCAAGTCGCGGATCCGGAAGGCGATCAAGTTCGCCGAAGCGCCCGTGCGGGGCTCGAGCGTGCTCAAGTACGATCCGAAGGGCAACGCCGCCAACTACTACCGCGAGCTGGCGAAGGAGGTCCTGACGAATGGCGCGTCGTAAGCGGGCCAGCATGCGCGAGGGCCCGCTCGCCGACCTCTTCCGCTCCACGGCCTCCCACGAGGGCGAGCAGCCAACCGAGCAGCCCGCGCCCCCCGACTCGGGGCGCGAAGCCGCAAACGACGAGGCAGAGGACGAGACCCGAGTGCTGGGCGATCGGGAGGCCGCAGCTCCGCCGCCCGCCCGCACCGAGCAGGAGATCGCTCGCTCAGAGCCCGAGCACGGGCCGCCCGATCCCGAGCGGGTGCGCGCCTACCGCGTCGAGGAGCGCGGGCTGCCCCCGATTCGGGAGCCCAGCGAGCGCCTCAGCCGAATCTTCGCCGACGACGCCCACGACGTCGAGGGTCCGGCCTACGGCCGGGAGGAGCCCGGGCCGGGCGACTACCACGGGCCGCCGCGCCCGCACCTGCCCGTGATCCGGGTGGTCGGCGTCGGCGGCGCCGGGGTCAACGCGATCAATCGGATGATCGAGGCGCATATCCCGGGTGTCGAGTTCTTGGCGATCAATACCGACCTCCAGTCGCTCCAGCAGTCGACCGCCGACGTCACCGTCCATCTCGGCAGCGGCGTCTCGCGTGGCCTGGGCACGGGCTCGAACCCGGAGCTCGGCTACAAGGCCGCCTTCGAGGAGCAGGACAAGATCAAGCGCCTGCTGAAGGGCTCCGACATGGTGTTCGTGACTGCCGGGGTCGGTGGCGGCACCGGGACCGGGGCGGCGCCGGTCGTCGCGCGGCTGGCCCGCGATGTCGGCGCGCTGACCGTGGGGATCGTCACCAAGCCTTTCCGCTTCGAGGGCACGCGCCGCGCCAAGCAGGCCGACGACGGCATCGAGGCGCTGAGCGCCGAGGTCGACACGCTGATCGTGGTTCCCAATGAGCGGCTGCTCTCGGTGCTGGCCCGCACGACGACGATGATCGAGGCCTTCCAGGTGGCCGACGACGTCCTGCGCCAGGGCGTTCAGGGGATCTCCGAGTTGATCACCCTGCCCGGCCTGATCAACCTCGACTTCGCCGACGTGCGGACGACTATGCGCGACGCCGGCCAGGCCCTGCTGGGGATCGGGATGGGCACGGGAGAGACCCGCGCCGTCTCTGCGGCGGAGCGCGCCGTGTCGTCGCCGCTGCTCGAGACCTCGGTGGACGGCGCCCGCTCGATCCTGCTCTCGATCACGGGCGGCCCCGACATGAGCCTGCTGGAGGTCTCCGAGGCGGCGAAGGTGGTCCAGGAATCGGCGCACCCCGACGCGAACATCATCTTCGGGGCGAACGTCGACGACACGCTTGCCGATCAGCTCTGGGTGACGGTCATCGCCACCCGCTTCGACGGCCGCGGCAGGCGCGCCGACGGCAGCGCTCGCGCGGAGCTGCGGGCTGCCGGCACCACGACGACCGCCGTCCGCCGGCCGGCCGACCGGAGGCCGGGAAGCGCCCCGAGCTTCGAGTCGCGCCCGCGGGACATGGCGATCGAGGTTCCGGAGTTCGTTCCCGGTCGTTGACGCCATGCGTCAGCGCGGGGCGGTCGCGGCCGGCCATCCGCTGACCGCGGAGGCGGGGGCTGCCGTCCTGCGCGAGGGCGGGAACGCGGTCGATGCCGCGGTCGCCGCGGTGCTGACCTCATTCGTCGCCGAGAGCCCGCTGACTGGCCTCGGCGCGGGCGGCTTCATGCTCGTCCACGCCCCGGACGAGAACGTTCTGCTCGACTTCTTCGTGGCCGTTCCAGGGAAGGACGGAATAGAGCGACGATCGGAGCTCGATCCCGTGCCGGTGTACTTCAGTGAGGACGTTCCGCAGATCTTCAACGTCGGCGCGGCCTCATGCGGGGTCCCGGGCACCGCGGCGGGGCTGTGGGAGGCGCTGCGGCGGTTCGGCTCGATGCCGATGGCCGAGCTCGCTCGTCCGGCGGTGGCCCACGCGCGAGAGGGCCTGGTGGTGAACGCCGAGCAGGCATTCATCTTCAAGATCCTCGAGCCGATCCTCACTCACCAGCCCGAGGGACGAGCGATCTACGCGCCGCAGGGCCACAGGCTCCGGGAGGGCGACCTGTTCCGCTTCGAGGAGCTCTCCGAAGCGCTGGAGCGCTACCGGGTCGAGGGCCCCGAGCCCTTCTACCGGGGCGAGCTGGCGCGGGCGGTCTCGGAGTGGGTGGTCGATCGCGGCGGGACCCTGGGGGTGGAGGACCTCGGATCGTATGAGCCGATCGCGCGCTATCCGGCGCGGGGAGGTTTCCGTGGCCGCGATGTGCTCACCAATCCGCCCCCGTCGTCGGGGGGCATCTTGATCGCCTTCGGCCTCGACCTGCTCGACCGGCTCGGCACCGCCGGGATCGAAGCGGTGGTTGCGGTGATGGAGGAGGCGCAGGCCGCCCGGACCGAGGACTTTCACGACGGGCTCCATGAGGACGGCTGGCTCGAGCTGTTCCTGGACCGGGGGCGCCTCGATGCGGCGGCCGAGCGCGCGCGGTCTCGCCTTCGCCCGCCCGCCGACCGGGTCGCGGGACCGGGCGATGACCTCGGCTCGACGACCCACATCACCGTCGTCGACGGCGACGGACGCTGCGCCAGCGTCACCTGCTCGAACGGCACCGGCTCGGGCCTGATAGTGCCCGGTACCGGGGTCCACGTCAACAACATGCTCGGCGAGGAGGACCTCAACCCGTTCGGCTTCCACACCCTGCCCGCTGGGCGGCGCATGCCCTCGATGATGTCGCCGACGGTGCTGCTCCGCGAGGGTGAGCTCGAGCTGGGGCTCGGCAGCGGCGGCTCGAACCGGATCCGCTCCGCGGTCCTGCAGACGATCGTCCGCTTGGTCGCCGACGGCATGGAGGTCTCCGCGGCGGTCGAGGCGCCGCGCGTCCACTTCGAGGCGGGCGCGGTGCACGCCGAGCCGGGCATCGACTCCCAGGCCCTGGCGCGGCTCGAGGCGCGGGGTTACACGGTCGCCCGCTGGGCGGAGCGGAACCTGTTCTTCGGTGGCGTCCACGCCGTGTCGAGAGATCCCGAGACGGGCGAGCTGCGCGGCGGCGGCGATCCGCGGCGGGGCGGGGCGATCGCCGTCGTCTGAATGGGTCTGCAGCGGGGCGGGAGTAGCATCGTGGGCGAATGATGCGAAGCAAGGTCAGGCGATGGCGAAGGCTCTATTGATCATCGACTTCCAGAACGACTTCACATCGGGCGGAGCGCTCGAGGTCCCGGGCGGCGACGAGATCGCCGGGCCGGTGAAGAGGCTGGCGGGCCGTCTCGACCTCGTCTTTGCGACGCGGGACTGGCATCCGCCCGACCACGCTTCGTTCGAGACCGAGGGCGGCCCGTGGCCGGTTCATTGCGTGCAGGGCACGCACGGAGCCGACTTCCATCCCGCCATCGGGGAGGTCGAGCTCGACGCGGTCGTAGACGTCGGCCGTGGGCGAGAGGACGAGGGCTACTCGGGCTTCGAGAAGTCCGACCTGGCGCAGATCCTCCGTGACGGCGACGTGGACGAGGTTTACGTCTGCGGGCTCGCTACCGACTATTGCGTCAGGGCGTCGGCGATCGATGCCTGCGCGGAGGGCTTCGAGGTGACCGTGGTCGAGGACGCGATCCGCGGCGTCGAGGTTAACGAGGGGGATTCGGAGCGGGCGCTCGGTGAGATGCGGCAAGCGGGTGCCCGAACCGCCACCTCGGACGAGCTGCTGGCAAGCGCCGAGGCCGGCTGAGAGCCTCTACTCGACGACGACCTTGCCGTTCATCTTTGCGCGCTCGGCGATCTCGCGCGAGCGGGCAAGTGCCGCGACCAGGGCTCGCAGCGCGTTGCCCAGCATCCGCATCCGATCGGGCTCCGAGCGCAGCTCGAGTAGCGCCTGCTTGGTTTCCGCCGGCAGCTCGACGCGCGCCGCGATCCCGTACGAGTTCTCGGCTTCGAGCTCCCCCACATCCGGAGGCTCCCCCGAGACCCGCTTGACCAGCTCGCCTCGAGCGCGCCGTCGACCTCGCCGGCGGGGAAATCGCCCGCCTCGAATCGCTCCAGAATCTTGAAGGGCTGCTCGCCGGCGACGACTACGTTCATCCGCCCATCCTCGAACCGCTCCAGCACCTCGGTCACTCGCGCCATGCAGCCGATCCGGTGGGCGTTGCCCTCCTCGTCCCGGAACACGATCCCGAACGGCTCGGCGTTGTCCAGGCAGTGACCGATCATTCGCTTGTAGCGCTCCTCGAATATGTGCAGCGGCAGGAGCTCGCCCGGCAGGATCACCACCGGAAGCTCGAAGATCGGCAGGTCGAGGCCTTCACTAGCCATCACACCATTCTAGGAGTGCGACGCCCCGGGCTGGGAGAA
>VAYK01000166.1 GCA_005884985.1 Actinomycetota bacterium
GGCGACCCGCGTGATCTTCCCGGACTCAGTCCCGCCCGAGCGCCTCCGGCGCTTCGGTGTCGGGCCGGAGAAGCTCTTCCAGTACCCGGGGCTGAAGGAGGAGTACTACCTCGCCGACTTCGAGCCCGATCCGGCGGTCTTCGACCGGCTCGGAGTTGACCGGGAGCGAATCGTGGTGATCGTGCGGCCACCTCCAGACGTCTCGCTCTATCACCGAAAGTCGAATCCGCTGTTCCCACAGGTCCTCGCCCACCTGGGTAACGAGAACGCCGTCCAGGCCGTCGTCCTTCCTCGCACGGATGCCCAGCGCCAGTACGTGAAGCGGCTCGAGCTGCCATCCGTAATCGTCGCCGAGAAAGCGGTGGAGGCTCAAAGCCTGGTCGGCCTGGCCGATCTGGTCGTTTCCGCCGGCGGGACGATGAACCGCGAGGCGGCGGCGCTCGGGACTCCCGTGTACACCACCTAAGGGGGCCGGCTGGGGGGAGTGGACGAGGCGTTGATCCGTTCTGGACGCCTGCGCCCGCTGACCGACCCGCGGGCACTCGAGCTGAGGAAGCGAGCCGCCGCCGACGGTAAGCCCACGCGCCGCGACCCTCAGTTGCTGGTGGACCTCGTCCTGGGGACCGTGGAGTGAACGCGCACGACCACCTGGCCGGGTCGGTTGGCGCGGTGGGGGATTCGGGCGGAGCTCCGGCGGCGGGGACGGAGTCGCTCGCCGAGCAGTACTCCCGCATGGCACACGCCGACACCTGCTCTCCCCGGTGGTGGCGCTCGTCTCGCTCACCATCCTGGTGGCTTCGGGTCGGCCCGTCCTTTACCGCGGCCAGCGGGTGGGCCGCGCGGGACGGGTATTCGTGATGTACAAGTTCCGGACCCTCGCCCCGGACGCGGAGACCCGGCTTGGCCCGTACCTGGGATCGGAGCTCACGCGGCGCACCGAGAGCGAGGTGACCAGGGTTGGGAAGCTCCTCCGCGCCACGCATCTGGACGAGATCCCTCAGCTCTGGAACGTATTGCGAGGCGAGATGAGCATCGTGGGGCCGCGGCCGGTCCGCCCCCCGTTCTTCGCCGAGCTCTGCGAGCGCATCCCGCAGTACTGGCAGCGGCTGGTCATCCGCTCCGGCGTGACCGGCTTCGCGCAGACACGGATGACACGCGAGGAGTCATGGGCCGACAAGCTCGCCCACGACATGGAGTACATCGCCGATCGCTCGGTCCGGCTGTACCTGCGCGTGCTGGCGGCGACCGCATCGAGGGTGGTGGTCAGAATGGCCGGCGGCAACCGCGATCGCCGCGACCGCTAGCCGGCCGCCGGCGCCCTGTCCCGCGTGGTTGGCGGGCGGCGCCCTCCGTAGACTATGAACGAGACCATGGCTCACCGGGGCCCGGACAGCGAGGGCACGCTTGTGGATGGGCCCGTCGGCCTCGCTGTGCGGCGGCTCTCGATCATCGACCTGGAGGGGGGCGACCAACCGATCGGCAACGAGGATCGCCGCGTCCAGGTGGTCCAGAACGGCGAGATCTACAACTACCGGGAGCTGCGAGCCGAGCTGGAACGGCGCGGTCACCGGTTCTCGACCCGCAGCGACACCGAGGTACTCGTGCACCTCTACGAGGAGCGCGGCCCCCGCTTCTTCGTGGACGCCTTGCGGGGAATGTTCGCTGTGGCCCTGTGGGATTCGCGCGAGCGCCGCCTGGTGCTCGCCCGGGACCGGTTCGGGATCAAGCCCCTCCATTACCGGATCGCCGGCCCGACGCTCTCCTTCGGATCGGAGCTGAAGGCGCTCCTGAGCGTGCCCGGATTTGAGCGTGAGGTCGATCTCGACGCGCTGGAGGCCTTCCTCGCCTTCAACTCGATCCCCGCGCCACTGACGATCTTCTCGGGCGTTCGCAAGCTGCCTCCCGGCCACACCTTGATCTGGGAGGGGCGCGAGCCGCAGGTCGCGCGATACGCCCGCCCGCGCCCGGTCGCCGCGGAAGACGGGGTCGTCGCCGAGCGCTACGGCACAGATCACCACGAGCTGGTGATTCGCCCCGACGCCGCCGAGCTGCTGCCGCGCCTGGTCGAGGCGTTCGACGAACCGTTCGCCGATTCGTCGAAGGTGGCGCTGTCGGGAGAGGGCGGCGACGAGCTGTTCGGCGGCTACTACACGTACGTCGCTGACCAGATCGCCCCGCGCTTGGCGCCAGCCGCGAGGGCGCTGCGGGGGGTGGTCGAGCGGCTCCCCAGCTCCACCGCGAAGGTCAGCCTCGACTACAAGGCGAAGCGGTTCGTGCGCGGTGCGCACCTTCCGCCGCTGGAGCGGCATCACGCCTGGAAGGAGATCTTCTCCTCCGACGCCCGGGCGGAGCTGGTGGCTCGCCGGCGAGACGGAATCTCGAACCCCTCGATCTGTATCGCGCCCGCTACCAGGAGACCGAGGGGGCCCAGCCGCTGGCACGCCTCCAGGACGTCGACCTCGGCATCTACCTCGTGGACGACCTGCTGGTGAAGACGGATCGGGCCAGCATGGCCCACTCCCTGGAGGCCCGGGTGCCGTTCTGCGACCCGGCGGTGGCCGAACTGGCGCTTGCCCTGCCGACCTCGAAGAAGGTCCGTGGCTTCGCCAAGAAGCGGCTTCTGCGCCGGGCAGTCGCCCCGCTTCTGCCTTGGTCGATCGCCCGCGCCCGCAAGCAGGGCTTCTCCGTGCCGATGGCGGCCTGGCTACGGGGCGGGCTGGAGCCGTTCGCGCGCGAGGTTCTGGCGACCGAGACCGTGGGCCGGCAGGGATACCTGCGCCCCGATCACGTGTCCCGGCTGATCGACGCGCACGTCGCGGGCCGCGAGGACCTGAGCCGGCAAATCTGGGGGTTGATGGCGTTCACGCTGTGGGTGGAGCGATACGCCTCCTCCGCGGCGCCGATCCCGGCCTAGACGCACGCGGACGATGCTGGTTCACGGAAGACCCGACCCGATTGATGGCCTGTTCGCCTTCCTGGTGGCAGTGTCGATCGCCTGGCTTTTGGTACCCGTGACCGAGAGGGCGGCGCGACGGCTGAACGCCATCGACCAGCCACGCGAGCGCAGCCTCCACGAGGTGCCGACGCCCAAGCTCGGAGGTCTGGCGATCCTCTGCGGAGTGCTGGTCGCCGGGCCCTTGTTTCTGCCGTGGGCGCCGCTGACCAGGGCGATCCTCGGCGGCGCCGTGCTGATCGCAGCCGTGGGGGTGCTCGATGACGTCTTCGAGTTGCCCCCCGCCCTGAAGCTTTTGGGGCAGGTCATCGCCGCGATGATCCCGGTCTTCAACGGCGTCTGGGTCAACGACTTCACGCTGCCCTTCGTGGGCGGTATCCGGCTCGACCACGTGCTGCTCCATCACGTCACCCTGCTCGGCAGCGTCAGGGTCGGCCAACTCCTGACGGTGCTCGGATTCGTCGCCGTGATGAACGTGATCAACTTCATCGACGGCGTCGATGGGCTGGCCGCGGGCGTTTGCGTGATCTCCGCCGCCACGTTCGCGATCATCGCCCTGTCGCTTAATCGCCCCGGCGCGGGGGTCCTGGCGGCGGCCACCGCCGGCGCCTCGCTGGGCTTCTTGCGACGCGGGTTCCCGCCCGCGTCCAGCTTCATGGGCGATACCGGCTCCAACCTGCTCGGCTACCTGCTCGCCACGGTGGCCGTGTTGGGCGCCCTGAAGACGAACGCGGTGGTCGCCCTGTTCTTCCCGCTGATCGTGCTCGCGGTGCCGATCCTCGACGGCGGGTTCGTGATCGCCAAACGGCTCAAGTACGGGCGCCCGGTGTATGAGGCCGACCGCTCGCACTTCCACCACCGGATGGCGAACATCGGCTTCTCGCAGCGCCGCACCCTGCTCTACCTCTATGGCTGGGCGCTGGTTCTGGCCGGCCTGGCGCTCGCGCTTCGCTTTGTCCCCTACAGCGACAACCACGGGCACTTCAACGTCGCCTGGACCGCCGTGATGGTGGCCTGCAGCGTGGCGGCGCTCGCCGCGAGCGTGTACCTGGTCGTCGTGCTTGAGATCCTCAAGCTGCGTCGCTTCCGCCTCCGTCAGCTTGTCGGCTTGCGCGGCCCGGCCGCGCCCGAGCCGGCGGAGGTGGACGAGGGCGTCGTGCGCGAGCTCGAGACGGGCAGCTTCGCCGCTCTCAACCCCGAGACCGGCGAGTTCGAGGCGATTGACCCCGACACGGGGGAGTTCGAAGCGATAGAACAGCGGTGATGCGCTTCAGGACAACTCTTGCTCTGCCGGCGGCGCTCTGAAGCTGCAGACAGCCCCTCACTGAGCGCTTCGCGGGCTCGCCGCCCACGGCGGCCGGGCCGGGGTTGGCCCTGATCAAGCGAGCCCGAAATTACGCAGTTTCGGATATATTCGGCCCGCGCCGCTGGGACCGGCATGCGCCGGGGCTGAGCGGCTATCTGTTCCTTTGGCGCCAGATCGAGCCAAATTGTCCCGTCCCGATTTCGAAAGCCCAGATGACCGAGAGTCCTCCCGGCAGGCCGGATGCCGCCACCGCCGGAGGCCTTCTGCTGGGGGCGATGATCGCTTGCGCGGCGGCTGGGTTCGGGCTCGGCTCGCTGGTGGACCTTGCCGTCCTGGCCGGCCTGGTTGGGCTGTTCGCGGGGCTCGTCGTGGGTTTTGCGCTTGTCTGCGCTCGCTATAGAAGGATCTAGCCAGGTGGGCGGTGGCGGGCGGACTGCGCTCGCGGTTCGCTACCTGGACTTGGCCCTGCTGGCGGTGGCGTTGCCCGTCTTCCTGCTCGCCGGCTGGCCGCTGCTCGGCTACGCGGTGGCCGCCGCTGCGTGGCTTGCCCAGCGCGCGATCCAGATCGCGGCATCGCGGCGGGTCACGCGCGCCACGGAGCGCGGCGACC
>VAYK01000170.1 GCA_005884985.1 Actinomycetota bacterium
GTCGATCAACTCCGAGGGGGGAGAGGGTTAGCCGGCCCAGGCCGGGCCCGACCACTTGGAGTCCTACACGAGCTTCGTGATCGTGGCGGTGATCGCCTTCCTGGCGCCACTGATCCGCGCCATGGCCCCGCAGATCCTGGTCCCCGCGATCGTGCTCGAGCTTGTCGGCGGGATCATCGTCGGCCCTCACGGGATCGAGATCGCGTCGTCGACGCCGCCCGTCGAGGTGTTCTCGACGGTTGGTCTCGCCTGCCTGCTGTTCCTGGCCGGGCGCGAGATCCAAGTCGACAAGCTGCGCGGGCCCCTGCTCACAACCTCGGTCGCCGGCTTCGCGATCTCCTTCGTGCTCGCGTTCGGCACGGCTTCCGTGTTTCACGCCGTGGGTCTGGTCAAGACTCCGCTCCTGGTGGCGATCGTCTTCGTCGCTACCTCGCTGAGCATCATCATCGTGCCGCTCAAGGACGCTCGTGAGACGGATACCGAGTGGGGCCAGCAGGTGATCGCGGCGGCGGCGGTCGCCGAGTTCGGGGCCGTCATCTTGCTGTCGTTCTTTTACTCCGGCGAGCGCTCAGGGCCAGGGACCGAGATCTTTCACCTGAGCCTGTTCGTGGTCCTGGCCGGGCTGATCTTGTTCTCGTTGACGCGCGGATCCCAGTTCAAGCGCATCACGGACGCGATGCAGCGGCTGGAGGGAACCAGCGCCCAGATCGGCGTTCGTGGCGACTTCGCCCTCATTGCCGTGGTCGCGGGCGTCGCCAGCCAGCTCGGCCTCGAGACGATCCTCGCCGCATTCACGGTCGGCGTCATCCGCGGCATGACCTCCGGAAAGGACGAGCGACGGGAGGAGCGACGGGAGGAGCGACTCGACGCCGTCACCCTGGGGATCTTCATTCCGTTCTTCTTCGTCGATAGCGGGCTCCACTTCGACATCGGCGCGCTGTTCCAAAGCGTCTCCTCCTTCATCCGCCTGCCGCTGTTCGTGCTTGCCGTCTTGATCGTCAGAGCCTTGCCGGCGCTGATCTATCGAAGCCGGTTCGCAACCCGCCGTACCGCTGCGGCCGGCTTGCTCCAGGCCACGTCACTCTCGTTCATCGTCGTCGCCACCCAGATCGGGCTCATGCTCAACATCATGTACCCCGCCACCGCGACCGCGCTGGTCGGTGCCGGCCTGATCACGGTGATGGTTTTCCCGGCACTCGCCTTCTCGCTGCTCGGTGAGACGGAGACTCAGGCAATCGCCGAGGTGCCGACTAGATGAAGCGCCTCGGAAATTGACCTGAAACGTCGGGGCGCCGGGCCCGACTTAATGGTCAGCTAAGGCAACTAGGCCAACCTCCTTTACGTGATCCTCCTGATCGTCTTCGCGCTCGTGGCGGGCGCCGGCACGGCGCTTTCCCCATGTGTGCTCCCGGTGCTTCCGGCCGTGTTGTCGGCCGGGATGACGGGAGGCCGCCGCCGGCCCCTGGGCGTCGTCGCCGGCCTGGCGCTGTCGTTCACGTTCGCGACCGTCGCGCTCGTCTACGTGATCGCGGCGCTCGGCCTCCCGAACGACCTGGTGCGCACCGTGGCCATCGTCACGCTGCTGGTCTTCGGCGTCCTGCTGCTCGTACCGCCGCTCGCCGACCCGGTGGAGGCGTGGATCTCGCGGATCGTCCCCGGCCCGGCGCGCCGGCGCGGCGACGGGTTCGGCTCCGGGGTCGTGGTCGGCGCCAGCCTCGGCTTCGTCTACGCGCCATGCGCGGGACCGATCCTCGCCGGGGTGATCACCGTCTCGGCGGCGCAGGACTTCACCTTCGGCCGCCTCGCGGTCGCGTTCGCGTACTCGCTGGGATCCGCAGTGGTGCTCTACGTGCTGATCCTCGGCGGGCGCCGCGCGACCGACCGTCTGGGCGCCCACCGCGGGCGGATCCAGACAGCGATGGGCGTGGTGATGCTGGCGGTCGCATTCGTGATGATCGCCAACCTCGACGTCAGGTTCGAGAACGCGATCGCCCGCCACCTGCCCTCGGCGCTCGTCGACCCGACCAGCCGCATCGAGCAGAGCTCCAGCGTCTCCGGGGGGCTCGCCAACCTGCGAGGCGGCGGGCCGGTGTCGCACGAGGGAGGCACTGCGCAGGCGGCCGCCGGAAAGCGGCTGCCCGTCCAGTTCCGGGCACCGGACTTCACCGGCACGCAGCAGTGGTTCAACACCCCCGGCGGCAGGCCGCTCAGCCTGGCAGGCTTGCGGGGGCAGGTGGTGTTGGTCGACTTCTGGACCTACACCTGTATCAACTGCATTCGCACGCTTCCCTACCTCGAGGCCTGGTACCGCAAGTACCACAGGGACGGCTTCACGGTGGTCGGCATCCACACGCCCGAGTTTCCGTTCGAGAAGGAGGCGTCCAACGTCCAGCGGGCGATCGGCGACGACGGTCTCACCTATCCGGTCGCCCAGGACAACGACTACGCCACCTGGACTGCCTACCACAACCAGTATTGGCCGGCGGATTACCTGATCGATGGCCAGGGCAGGGTCCGCCTCGTGCACTTCGGCGAGGGCTCCTACGCGGAGACGGAGGGCGCGATTCGGAGCCTGCTCGCCGAGGCGGGCGGCCTGGGGCTGGGCGGCAGGACGAACGTCCGCACCTCCACGCCGGACCCGCACGCCACGCCCGAGTCGTATCTCGGCGCAGCGAGGGCCGACCGGTTCGCGAACGGCGGGATCCGCCCCGGCCCCCAGAGCTTTCAGGCGGTGCCGCCCGCCCAGCTCGGCCCCGACCAGCTCGCCTACGGCGGCCGGTGGACGATCAGCGGCGAGTCGGCGACCGCCGGCCATGATGCCAGCCTCGAGCTCAACTTCGACGCGCGGCGGGTGTTCTGTGTGCTCGGCTCGCAGGCCAAGGCGCGAACCGTGCAGGTGCTCCTCGACGGCAAGCCGGTCCCGGCCTCGCTGGCCGGCCAGGACGTCCACGGCGGCACGGCGACGATCTCGAATCAGCGTCTCTACCGGCTGGTGGACCTGCCGCGCGCCGGGCGGCATCTGCTGACGCTCCGCTTCGCGCCCGGGATCGCCGGCTACGCGTTCACGTTCGGATAGCCGAGAGCACGAGGTTGTAGAACAGCGAAGGCGGCAGTCGCGGCTCGAGCAGCGCCGCGTCGACGCGTTGGAGGGCGAGGTAGCTGCGGAAGGCGAGCTTGCGCCAGCGGTGGGGGACGTCCTCCGGCTCGGCGGTCCCCTCGAGGGTCCGGACCGTCCAGCCATAGACGTTGGCGAGCAGCTCCTCGCCGCGAATCCTCACGTTCGCAAAGCCGGCCTCGCGCAACATCTCGTCGAGCGTCCGGGGGGCAAAGGCGTGCACGTCCACCTCGCGCTCGAGCTCGTGCCCGTCCTCGTGCTCGGCCGGGTCCGCGCGGCGCGCCGAGGCCCCGAGCAGCAGGCGCCACAGCGGCGCCACGAGCTGGGCCCCGCGCTTTGGCACCGTGGCCAGGAGGTTCCCGTAGCGCGAGGGCTCGCCGCAGAACGCCAGCGTGCCGCCGGGCCGCAGCACCCGGCGGAACTCGGCCAGAGCGGCAGGGAGAGCGGGCAGGTGATGGAGCACCGCATGGCCGAAGACGAGGTCGAAGCTTTGGTCCTGGAACGGCAGGCGCTCGGCGTCGGTCGCCGCCGTCTCCAAGTCGAGTCCCAGGCGCTTCGCCGTGGCGGCCAGCTCGCCGAGCATCCCGGGCGAGATGTCGGTGGCGACCAGCCGCCCAATCAGGCCGAGTTGCAGCAGGTTGAGCGAGAAGTAGCCGGTCCCGGAGCCAATCTCGAGCGCCTCCGGGAAGCGTCGAGCGGGCCAGCCGCCCAGCGCCTTCGCGACCTTGGCCCGCACCTGCTCCCGACCGATCGGCCCGAAGTCGATGCCCCACTTCGAGTCGTACTCGGCGGCCGCTGCATCGTGGTAACGGATGTTCGCGCGCTTGATCTCGGCCGCCGGCGTCGAGGGAGAGGCAGGCATGCGGGGACTCTAGTGAGGAGCAGGCAGCAGGTCGCAGGTAGCAACTACGGTCCTCGTTCTAGCTGCTGCATGCTGCCTGCCGCGATTTGAACCACGCGCAAGAGAATCAGCCGCCCGGAGTGCCGCCGCTCACCCTGACCGGCGAGCGAACGCTGCCGAACATTCCCGAAGAGAACTACTGGTTCCGGCGCCATCTGGCCGTCTACGAATGGATCGCCGAACGGGTGGGAGGGTTGCGGGTTGCCGACCTGGCCTGCGGCGAGGGCTACGGCGCCGCGGTTTTAGCGCGGACAGCCGCCCAGGTGGTGGGGGTGGACGCAAACCCGCAGGCCTACGAGCACGCCCGGCTGCGCTACCGGCTTGGAAACCTGCGCTTCGAGCGCGGTCTGGTGGAGGAGTTCGAGGGGCCGTGCGACGCGATCGTCTTCCTGCAGACGATCGAGCACGTCCACGAGCCGGGCGGTCTGTTGGAGCGCTTCGCGGCCGCCGCGCCGCTGGCCTACATCACGACGCCGAACCGGCTGACGCTCGCCCCGCCCGGCGCCGAGAAGTCCGATAACCCGTGGCATCTGCGCGAGTACACGATCGCCGAGTACCGTGCGCTCCTGCGGCGCCACTTCTCGCGCGTCGAGGTGCTCGGCGTCTTTCACGCCCGCAAGCTGCGCGTCCACGAGCTGGCGCTGCGGCTCGGCTGGGACCGGGTTCACGGTGGGCTTCGCCTCACGAAGCCCTTCTACGACCGCTTCGTCGGAGCGATCTCCTCCTCCGACTTCAAGATCACGGGCGAAGCGGATCTCAGCCGGGCGCTCGACTTCCTGGCGATCTGCCATGCGTGAAGAGGTCGGCGATCTCGCGATCGTCCTCCACTCGCACATGCCCTACGTCGAGGGCTTCGGGACGTACCCGTTCGGCGAGGAGTGGCTGTTCGACGCGGTCGCCCGCTGCTACCTACCGGTGCTGGACCGGGTGCGTGACCTGACGGTCACGGTGACGCCGGTGCTCGCCGACCAGCTCGAGGCGTCGGCGGTGGCGGAGCGGATGAAGAGGTTCCTGCGCCGCTACCGGCTCGAGGCCGCCGAGCGCGACGCGGCCCAGTCCTCGCCCGAGCTGCGCCTCGCGGCGGAGGGCGAGGCCGAGCGCTATCGCCGCGCCCTGGCCCGCCTGGAGGAGTTCGAGGGCGACGTGCTGGCGGCGTTTCGGCTGGCGGCGGCGCAGCGAAACGTGGCGCTGCTGCCGTCCTGCGCCACGCACGCGATCCTGCCGCTCTTGTCCACCACTGCCGGACGGCGCCTCCAGATCGACGCCGGGCTGCGCTCGCACCGCCGCCGCTTCGGCCCCGCGGATGGCTTTTGGCTTCCCGAGTGCGCCTACCGCCGTGGGATCGAGCCGCTGCTCGCCGAGCGCGGCCTGCGGTACTTCTGCACCGACCAGAGCGCTCATGAGCGTCCCTCCGACGCGCTGGCGCCGGTTCGTGCCGGGGCCGGGCTCGTCGCCTTCACGCTCGACTGGGAGGCGGTGGAGCTCGTCTGGGCGGCGGGAGGCTATCCCTCCGACCCCGCCTATGCCGAGTTCCACCGCCTGTCCATGGAGGGAACGCGCCTCTGGGCGATCGGCGGGGATCCCTACGACCCGGCGGCGGCCCATGCTCGGGCCGAGCGCCACGCCGAGGCATTCGCCGACGCTGTGGCCGAGCGGCTCGCCGCCTTCCGCGAGCACCGTGACCACCCCGGCCTGGTGACCTTCGCGATCGACACCGAGCTGCTCGGCCATTGGTGGGCGGAGGGCCCGGACTGGCTGGAAGCGGTCCTGCGCCTCGTCCCGGAGCGCGGCATCCGCTTGGTCACCCTGTCCCAGGCGCTCGAGCGTCATCAAGCCGAGGAGCGACCGCTGTGGGCGTCGACCTGGGGAGAGGGCAAGGACCTTCGCACCTGGGACTCGCCGGAGGTCGCCGACCTCACATGGGCAGCGCGGCGCCTGGAGCTGCGCCTGCTGCGGGCCGTCGGCGCGAACGGGCTCGCCCCGGGCGCCGGCGAGCGGGCCGCACGAGAGCTGCTCGCGCTCCAGGCGAGCGACTGGGCGTTCCTGGACCGTCGCAAGCACGCCGGCGACTACCCGTACCAGCGCTCCACGGCCCACGCGCGGGCGCTGCTCGAAGCCATACACTCCCGCCAGCCGACGGACCCCCGCATGCGAAATCTGGCCCCCGACCTCAGTCTTGTCCCGCTGCTGGAGCCCTGAGTGCTCTGGGGCCGTGGCCCGCGTCCTGATCCTCTCCTGGGAGTACCCGCCGCTGATCGAGGGCGGGCTCGCCCGTCACGTCCGCAAACTGTCGGAGTCGCTGGTCGAGCTCGGCGTCGACGTCCACGTGCTTACCCGAGGCGGGGAGGAGTCGCCCCCCGAGGAGACCGTGGCGGGCGTCGCGATCCACCGCGTCCGCGAGCCGCAGCGGCCCACTGACCTTGGCGAGTTCGTCGCCTGGGTCGAGCGAATGAACGCCGACATGCTGGCCGCCGGGGTCGAGCTTGGAGATCGCTTCGAGTTCGACGTCGTGCACGGCCACGACTGGCTCGTGGCGATGGCCTGCGATCACCTGGCGCGGCGGTTCGGGGCGCCCCTGGTGACCACGATCCACGCCACCGAGTACGGCCGCCATCAGGGCTGGGTGGACAAGCACCCGCAGTCCTACATCCACGGCATCGAGCGCTGGATCACGAATCGCGCCGACCGGGTGATCGCTTGCTCCTACTACATGCGCGAGCAGATCGCTGACATCTTCTGGGTGGAGGAGGAGAAGGTCGCCGTAATCCCGAACGGGATCGATCCGGGCGACCTTGTGCCCTCCGACGCCGCCGAGCTCGAGCGCCTGCGGCTTGAGTTCGCGGCCCCCGACGAGAGGCTCGTGCTGCTGATCGGCCGGCTCGTCTACGAGAAGGGCTTCCAGCTCGCGCTCGAGGCGATGCCGGTGCTAATCGAGCGGCTGCCGCGGACCAGGTTCCTGGTCGCGGGCTCCGGCACCCACGAGCAGGAGCTGAGGCGCCAGGCCGCCGCGCTCGGGCTGATGGGTCACGGGACCTTCCTTGGCTGGATCGGCGACGACGTCCTGCATTCGCTCTACCGGATCGCCGACGTCTGCGTGGTGCCCTCGATCTACGAACCGTTCGGGCTCGTGGCGCTGGAGGCGATGGCGTCCGGCTGTCCCTGCATCGTCGCCGACACCGGCGGCCTGCGCGAGGTGGTCCCCCACGAGGAAGCCGGGCTGCGCTTCCGCGCCCGCGATCCCGAGGCGCTGGTGGAGGTCGCCGCCCGGGTGCTCTGCGACGACGAGCTGGGCCGCCGGCTGGTCGCCGAGGCGTACGAGCACCTGCGTCGCTTCGACTGGTTCGACGTCGCCGAGCGCACCTCGGCGCTGTACGCCGAGCTCGACCGCGAGCGCGTTTAGAGCGCGTAACGGGATGACGGCGTGCCCGGGGCGGTTCAGAACCGAGCTGGGCGCCGCCCGCGGCCGAAGCCAATAGCTCTGCCTATTGGCGAGGACGCGGGTGGCGATCCAGCGACGGTGCTGGGCCGCATGCGGGTGCGGCGCTTCATTCCGTTAGGTGCTCTTAGTCCGGCGTCTCGCCGGCCTGGGGCTCGACGGGATCGGGCCAGCGCAGCGTCTTCGGGGAATCGCGCCTGCGGATCACCTTGGCGGGAACTCCGCCGACCACGGCGTTGGCCGGGACGTCCGCGGTGACCACGGCGTTGGTGCCGATCACGGCGTTGTCGCCGACCCTGACGCCGCGCAGGATGCAGGCGCCGTAGCCGACCCAGACATTGGAGCCCACGTCCACGTCGCGTTTGTAGATGCCCTGCGTCCGGATCGGCCGCTCGACCTCGACCGTGCCGTGGTCGAAGTCGATGAACATCGCCCGGTCGGCGATCACGCACTGCTCCC
>VAYK01000171.1 GCA_005884985.1 Actinomycetota bacterium
AGGTCGACTCCCTTGGAGACGATCAACTTTCCGACTAGGACGACGCGCGGACCGCCGGCGGCCGCGAGGTGCCGAATCGCGTCCGCGGCGGCGCGGGCGTCACGCGCGAACGCGCCGCCGCGGCCAGGCTCCTCCGCCATCAAGGTCGCTGCGAGCTGTGCCAGGCGGCCCGATGGAGACTCGCCGGCCAGCGGCCGGAAGAGCTGCGTATCCACCCCCGGCGGGCCGAGCCGGGTCCTGGCGGGAAGGTCGGGGTCGCCGATCGCCTGCCAGAAGCTCTCGGCCGTATGGCGGGAGCCGACCAGGACCCCGGCCGCCGCGTCGATACCCTCGCGCGCATAGGGCAGGAAGCGCGCAGGCTCCGGCTTGACGGTGTACTCCAGTGCCGAGCCGTGGATCTTGGCCGCGAAGCCCAGGCCCGCTCGAGCCAGGATCGCGGGGCCCATGACGAGGTGATTGGCGAGGGCGGCGTCGACGCCGCCGAGCGCCTTGACCACGTCGTGCACGGCGGCGACGTTCGCCTCCAGGTAGCGGTCGAGCTCGTCGTCGGCCAGTTCCGCGAACCTCTTCACCTGGAAGCCGTCGTAACGGTCGGCGACGTAGACAGGCAACAGGCTGCCGATCTCCGGCACGTAGGCGGTCACCGAGCCGGGCGGCGAGCACCCCGGTCCTGGCTCCACGTGCAGGCGACCGTCCGCCCAGCGACCGAGGCCATCGACCCAGTTGAGCGCGCCGGCCTCGCGATCCTGGCAAAGCAGATGGACCTCGTGGCCGAGCCGTGCGAGCGCCTGGGCCAGGCTCGCGTTGTAGACGTTGCTGCCCGTCCCGCGCAGCAAATAGCCATGGAAGATCAGGACGCGGATGGTCCCCAGGCTAGTCGAGCCACCCACACACGTTGTGTATGCCCAGCCGCCGAGGTGGTCGACTTCCTTCAGCCATGTGATCAACGAAAGCAGCCACCCGCCGATGGTCGGCCCACCGTCGTGGACTTTCCCGAAGTAGATCTAGTCGGCGGAACGCCTGGTCAGCGGATATCGTGTTTTCGCTCATGAACCAGCGGCAGGTCTACAGGCTGCGTGCGCCCGCCTCGGGCCGCGAGGCGATGGCTCCAATCGAGCCCGGCGCCGTGTACGTGGATCGCGAGACCGGTGAGGAGATGTGGCCCGTCACCAGAACGCTTCCACTCGCCCCCTCCGAGTCCGCGCTGCTGCGAACTCCAGAGGACCTGAGGATCTGCCCGCGCTGCGAACAGCTGATCGGCCTGGACGTCAGCGACTGTCCCTACTGCGGGCTGCGCCAGCCGGCGCTCGACGGCGGGTCATGAGCCGGACACCTGCAGCGTTCGCCGCCCTCGGGTTGGCGGTGGGCCTGCCATTGGCAGGGTGCGGCGGGGGCGGCACGACGACCGTAACCGCCTCCGCGCCGGCTCCCCCTCCGACCGCCTCCACCACGACTCACAGCACTACCCCCACGACGACCACGAGCTCGTCGTCGACCACGACGACGACCCCCTCGACCCCCTCGACCCCCTCGACCACCTCGACCACCGGCGCGGGCGACGGCGGCACCGGCGGTGGCACGGGCGGCGGCGCAGGCGGGTCGAGCTCCGGCCAGGACACCGCTCACCACGACATCCCGCCCCCGCCCGGCAGCGGGCCGGCGGCATTCGAGCGGTTCTGTCAGCGGCACCCCCATGCCTGCGACTAAGTAGCGCCCCGATTGGCGCGTTCTTGCCGGATAGCGGCAAGAAGCGCATGCGGGGCGGGCTGATCAGCCGCGGACGTAGTAGGCCCAGTAGAGGAGGCGGGCCGACGTGTAGTCGCAGGCGTACCCGCGCACCGAGCCGATCTTCTGCTGGGGCCTGCTCTTGTGCGCGAATGCCCTGATGTCGCTGATGTTGCTGCTCTTCGGCGAGCAGTTGCGCCGTGATCGGCTGCCTCGCCACCGGTTCCTGTGCCGGCTGATGTGGCTGGCGAAGTTCGACGCCCAGGTGGGCACCGTGAGCGCGACTATCTGGCCCTTCCTGACCCTGAGGGGCTTGTCGAGCGTGACCAGCTGCTTTTGCCCGAGGGCACCCGCCAGCTTCACCACGGGACTCTGGCGCAGGAGCTTGTACTTGGTCCTCCCCTTGTGCTTGATCACCGCGATCCGCGCCGTGGGCGTCTTGCCGTACCTGCTGGACTTGAACAGGCTGCCGAAGAAGTCCCGCTGCGACTTCTTGGGCCTCGAGAGATCGATCGCCCAGGCGACGAGCTTGCCGTTGTGGTGGACATTCATCGGCCGCCTCTGGCCGTCGGCGACGAGTGGGAAGCCAGTGACGCTGCCGATGCCCTCGCAGGGATGTTGCGCGGTGTCCTTCGGGCAGTCGGGCGCCGGCGTGTGCTTCGTCTTGCCGAGCACTATTGCCTGCTTGGCGCCCGCGAACGAGACCGCCACCACTCCGACCAGCGCCGCGCACAACGCCGCGAAGGCGAGGGCGTGGCGGGCGCGATGCCGGCGGCCGGTTGTCGATTGCGTCGTTCCGGTCATCTGGTGTTTCAACACCGCTCGCCGCGCCTGGTTCGCGGCCCCTGAAGAGCAGGCCCAGCGGGGACCGGGCTGCGGTGTGACCGCATAGATTAGGGTCCTCGGCCGATGACTGCGGCCGGACAGGCGGGCGAGTGTGCCTGACGAGGGCGGAGCGAGCGCCACGAAGACGTTTGTGAGCGCCGGTCTGGACCTGCTCGAGCTGGAGGCGGGCGATGCCGAGCTGGCGGTGATCGAGGCGGTCGATGCTCTCTATCGCCCGCTGACACAGAGCTTGATCGACGCCGAGCTCGACGGGATAGCCCCCGAGCCGGGGGGCGACATGTCCCGCGCACCCCGGGCGCTGGAACAAAGTTGAGCCTGATGGACGCGACCCTGCGCGAGCAGGCGGCGGCCTTGGCCGGCGGCGACGCCGACCCGGCGGAGCTTCTCGACGCGACGCTGGGCCGAATCCAGGATCGCAACCCGGCCGTGAACGCAATCGTCGACACGTTTCCCGAGGAGTCGCGACGGATGCTCGCGGAGGCTCCGCGCGGCCCTCTGTTCGGCGTGCCGGTGGCGATCAAGGACGAGTGGCCACTGCCATGGCGGGCGGAGCGACTCGGGGCGGCGCAGCACATGGGGCCGTCGCCTTCGCGCGGCGAATCCGGCCCCTACCGGGCGCTTCGCGACGCGGGGGCGGTGATCGTGGGCGTGGCGAATATGCACGAGTACGGCGCCGGCAGCACCGGCCACATCTCCGCGTACGGCCCGGCCCGCAACCCGTGGGACACCGAGCGCTGCCCCGGAGGCTCGTCGAGCGGCCCCGGCGCCGCCTTCGCCGCCCGCCTCGTCGCTGGCGCCGTCGGCGCCGACGGCGTCGGCTCGATTCGCTATCCGGCGGCCTACTGCGGGCTGACGGGCCTGAAACCGACCTTCGGCCGTTCGACGATGGTCGGCCACCACGTCGCGCAGACGACGACGATCGTCTCCGGCCCGCTGTGCCGCGACGCCGCCGACTGCAGGCTCCTGGGCGGGGTCCTGTTCGGCGAGGTTCTCGCGAGCCGCGAGCCCGACCGACTGCGCATCGGCGTCGTCCCGGGCGAGCTCTGGGACGACTGCGACCCCGAGGTGACACGGGCATGCCGCGAGGCGGTCGAGGCGCTGCGCGGGGATGTAGGCGGCACCGTCGCGGAGGTGGACTTCGATGGGCGGGAGCACGTGCTGATGGCGTCGATCCTGGTGGGCCAGACCGAGGAGCTCGCCGATTCGACCCCCAAGCGCGTCGCCGCCCTCGGCGAGGAAGTCAGCCTGATCGCACGGGCGCTCCTGCGCTACCGGTTGCTGATTCCCGCGGTCGCCATCTCGAAGGCCCTGCGGGTGCGCACGCTGGTGCGGCGCTCGCTCGCCGAGGTGTTCGAGCACGTCGACGTGCTCGCCTGGCCGACGGTCGCGGCGCCCGCGCCGCCGCTGGAGAACCCCACCGTCGAGGTGCCCTCCGGCACCTATCCGGCCGACTACGTGAACCCGCGTCAAGCCGGAATCGCCAACCTCGCCGGCGTGCCAGCGATCAGCGTCCCCGTCGCACGCAGCTCCGACGGGCTCCCCATCGGGCTGCAACTGCTCGCCCCCTGGGGCCGCGACGAGCTGCTCCTCGACGTCGCCGAGGCGTTAGAGCGCGCCAACGGCCGCGAATGGGTGGATGCGCTGCCGCCCCTCGCGAGCTAGAGATCCCGCCGCTCTATCCTCCCGGCCGATGCCGGCGATCCAGGCGTGAGGGCTCGAGCGAACGTTCTCGGGCGATGTGCGCGCGGTGGCCGGCGTCGACCTGGACGTGGCGGAGGGCGAGATCTACGCCTTCCTGGGGCCGAACGGAGCCGGCAAGACGACCACGGTTCGCATCCTCACCACCCTGCTGCGACCGACGGGGGGAAGCGCGCGCGTGGCGGGGTTCGACGTCGTCGCCGAGGCGGGCGAGGTGCGCCGCGCGATCGGGGTCGCGCTCCAAGAGGCGGCGCTCGACCCGCTGATGACCGGGCGCGAGCTGATCCGGCTCCAGGCAACGCTGCACGGCCTCCCGCGGGAGGAGGGGCGACGCAAGGCCGAGTCGCTGCTCCAGCGGGTGGACCT
>VAYK01000172.1 GCA_005884985.1 Actinomycetota bacterium
GTCGTTGCCCGGTTCGGAAAGCCCCTTCCCAGGAAGGATGGCGCCGTCTTGGTCGAGCTCGAGCGAGGCGCTGGCGCCGTGGCGCCCGTTGTTCGCGCGCTCGACGAGGCGGGCCTGACCGTGGAGGCACTCGACCTGGTCGAGCCAACCCTCGACGACGTCTTCCTCGCGAAGACCGGCTATCACCTCGAGCCTGAAGAGACCACCCCGCCCGACGAGCCCGAATGAACCTGGCGGCCAA
>VAYK01000168.1 GCA_005884985.1 Actinomycetota bacterium
AATCCGGCGGCGCATCAGCAAGAATAGCCGCCGGAGGGCGCATGGCCGAGCACGCACACGCGATGCTGGAACGTCCGGGTCGGAACGATTACACCCCGGTCTCGTTCAGCGCGGGGGCGAAGCCGCCGATCTAAGCTGGTGGGTGCAAGCGTGAGCTTTCGTGGCCGCCTGACTCTGTTTTTCCTGCTGATCGTCGTTTTGCCGATGATCGCCGTCGGCGTGCTGGTCACGCAGGTGACCAATGAGTCGGGGAGCGCCAAGGCGGACGCGCGGCTGGCGGCGGGCCTAGACGCTGCCCTCGCGATGTACCGCGACGACTCCCTCGCTGCAGAGCGGGCGGCGAAGCGCTTTGCCAATGACCCCGCGGTAGGCTCGGCGCTCCGCTCGGGCGATCCGGCGCGGATCGAGAGGGCAGCCCACCGCCTGGCGGGGCAGAGCGGGATCCAATCGCTGGTGATGCGCGGTCCAAGAGGCCGCCGGGTGGCGACGATCGGGCCAGGCGATGCCGTCGCGACCTACGAGCTCAACCTCACCGATCCGAGCGGCAGCCTCGGGTCGCTGACGGCTTCGACGAAGACGGCGTCCGACTTCCTCGCCGACGTGCGTCATCTGACCGGACGCGACGGAGCGCTGGTGGGCAAGGGCGGCGCCCCGGTCTCCTCGACCCTGACGCTGAAGGGTGCCAGCCCGCCGCCAAGCGGCCATTCCGCCGACGTCGAGGTCGCAGGAGACAAGCTGCGGGCCGCTACCGCCGATCTACCCGGCCCCGGGAACCTCCAGCTCGCGCTGTTTAGCCCTGTGGAGTCGGGGGGCTTCTTCTCCTCGAGCCCTGTCGTCGCCGCCGCCCTCGTGGTGTTCTTCGCCATTGCCGTGGTCTTCGTGACCATGCTTCTGCGCATGCTCGGCGGCCAAGTGCGGACGATGCTTGACGCGGCGCGAGGGATCGGCGAGGGCGACTTCAGTCGCAAGGTACCGGTGCTCGGAGACGACGAGATGGCGGGCCTGGCGAGCGAGTTCAACAAGATGAGCGACCGCCTCAGCGCCCAGATGCAGGAGTTGCGCCGCCAGCAGGTGGAGGTCGACCGGTCGGTGCGACGGATCGGCGAGGCGTTCGCGTCGGGCCTGGATCGCCAAGGCCTGCTCAAGGTGGTCGTCGAGACGGCGTTGGGAGCGTGCGGGGCCCAGTACGGGACGATCGCCCTGAGCGGCCACAATGGAGCGGAGGCCGAGGCGGGGGAGCCCTCCGAGTCGATCCAGGACGTCGCGGTCGCCGCCGAGGCGGACGCTCTGGGAGAGAACGACCTCGTCTCCCGCCAGGGCAACGGCATCTATGCCCTGGCGAGCCCGCTGCGGCGGATGAGCGAGCCGCCGGTGAACGTGGGCGTGATGACCGTAGCCCGAACGGGCGAGCCGTTCACCCCCGCGGAGCGCGAGGTCTTCCTCTACCTGGTGGGGCAGGTCTCGTCGTCGATCGAGAACATCGCCCTGCACGAGCTGGTCTCGGAGCAGGCGGTGACCGATGAGCTCACCGGTCTCTCCAACAACCGCCGCTTCCGCGAGCTGATCTCCAAGGAGGCCGCGCGCGCCGAGCGCTTCGGCCATGAGCTGTCTCTGATCATGCTCGACATCGACGATTTCAAGCAGATCAACGACACCTACGGCCATCTGCAGGGCGACGAGGTTCTGCGCATGGTGGGCCGCGTCCTCCACCTCGAGTCGCGCGGCGTGGACGAGCCTGCGCGCTACGGAGGCGAGGAGTTCGCCGTCGCCCTTCCGGAGACCGGGCTCGATGGCGCGCTGGAGCTGGCGGAGCGCATCCGCGTCCGGATCGAATCCGAGCAGGTGGCGCGCGGCGACGGCGGTGGCGTCGTGAGCGTCACCGCGAGCCTCGGGGCGGTTTCGATGCGCGGCTCCGCCGACGGTGCCGAGACGTTGATCGCGGCTGCCGACGCGGCGCTGTACGAGGCGAAGCGCGCGGGAAAGAACCGGGTGGCCACCGACGCACCCGAGCCGCGGGCCGCGGACCGCTCCTGAGTGGCGCGTCGAGCAGGAAGGCTCGCCCAGAAACCCGATACGAACGCCCCAGTCGGGTACAAGCGAGCGTGCAGGAAAGCGTGCCGCACGCCCAGGGAAGGGCAGTAGTCTTTTTCCGATAGGCGATGGGAATCCTCGACCAAGCGATTCGCGAGCATCTCGATCTGAAGCGGAGGCGCGGCGCCACCGATTCGGAGCTTCAGCGCCTCGAGGACGAGGCGTTCGGCCCCCCGAGCCGGCCGGGCGAGCCTGACTTCCCCGAGCATGAGGGAGAGCCGGCCGTGCAGTCCGGCAACGGTGTCGCGCCCGAGGGCGCGGTCGCCGAGGCCTCTGCCGCGACGGAGGCGCCGATCCCGCCGCCGTCCGAAGGCGAGCAGGGCGAGGCGGAGCCCCCCGTCGAGGCCGCCGAGGAGGAGGAGACCGCGGTCTACGAACAGACCGGCGACGCCGAGCTGGAGCGGGGCGATCTCGACCTGGAGGTCGGAGAGGAGGGACAGCCACCCGACGAGCCGCCGATCGAAACGCTCGACACAGTCGAGCATGCGTTGCCGGAGGAGGAGGTGGCGCCGGAGGCACCGCCGTCCGAGGAACCCGGCCCCGAGCCGCCCGGGGAGCTCGAGCCCTCGGAGGAGGAGCCAGGGCCCACGTCCGAGGACGAGTCCTCAGCTGAGGGCGAGCCCCAAGAGGAGGAGGAGGACGTCCTCGCCGACACGCCAGACTTCCTCAAGGACGCTCCCGAGGACGACGAGCTCTGGTTCGAGCAGGGCAAGCCCAAGGACTTCGATTTCTAGCGGCGGTCCGGCGGGGCCGGCTCAAACGTAGCCGCGGGTCTGGGCGGCCTCGACGACCCGCTCGATCCCGACCAGGTAGGCGGCCTCGCGCAGGTCGATGCCCGCTTCGCGGGCGCGCGCCGAGACCTCCCGATAGGCGCGACGCATGATCGTGCCGAGCTTGTCGTTCACCTCCCGCTCGTCCCATCGGAAGTGCTGGAGGTTCTGCACCCACTCGAAGTAGGAGACGACGACTCCACCGGCGTTCGCCATGACGTCGGGGATGATGTAGACGTCCTTGTCGCGGAGGATCTGGTCGGCCGCCGGCGTGGTCGGGCTGTTCGCCCCCTCGACGATCACCTTGCACTTCATGCGGGCGGCGTTCCCCTCGTGGATCATGCCGCCGAGCGCCGCCGGGATGAAGACGTCGCACGGGACCGCGACCAAGTCGTCGGGATCGATCTTCTCGGCTCCCTCGAACTCGGTGATCTTGCCGTCGGCAGCGACGTGGTCGTGCAGCGCGTTGGCGTCGATCCCAGCGTCGCTTCGGATCGCTCCGTTGGCGTCCGAAACGGCGACCATCTTGGCGCCGAGCTGCTGCATGATCCGCGCCGCCCACGAGCCGACGTTGCCGAAGCCCTGGACGACGAAGGTGGTGTCGGCCGGGCTGAGGCCGAGTTGCGGCGCCGCCTCGCGGAACATGTACACGCAGCCGCGGCCCGTCGCGGCCTCGCGACCGTAGGAGCCCTCGAGGGCGATCGACTTGCCGGTGCAGATGGCCGGTGTGTGGCCGTGAAGCTTCCCGTACTCGTCCATCATCCAGGCCATCACCTGGGCGTTGGTGTTGACGTCGGGCGCCGGGATGTCGCGGGTTGGCCCGAGGACCTTCTCGACCTTGTCCATGAACGAGCGCGTGATCTTCTGGACTTCCGAGCGCTCGAGACGATCGGCGGGACAGTTGACGCCGCCCTTGGCGCCCCCGAACGGAACCCCGGCGACCGCGGTCTTCCAGGTCATGAGCGAAGCCAGCGCGCGGATCTCGTCGACATCGACCTCGGGGTGGAAGCGGACGCCGCCCTTGTAGGGGCCCCGAGCGCCGTTGTGCTGTATGCGGTAGCCGGAGTAGACATGGATCTTGCCGTCGGAGAGCTTTACCGGGATCTGGACGGTGACCTCGCGGTAGGGCGTCCAGAACACGACCCGTAGGTCGTCGGGGAGCTTCAGGCGGTCGGCCGCGATTTCGAAGTAGTGGCGGACGATGTCGAGGTTCGAGACCTCGGCCCGCTGCCCCGGCTTCACGGCGCCGGTGGCCCTCGCCTCGATCTCGGCCTCTTCGACCGCCTGCGGCGACTTGTCGACCTGCTCCCGCTCGCCTACCGGCGTTTCGGTCTCCGTCTTTGCCATCCGAACCTCCGGGAATCGGCTCCTTACCAGTTCATCGTCGCACAAGCGTGCCCGCGGGCGAACCTCCAAACCCCGAGGCTGGAAGGCGTCACGCGGTCTCGGTGACCGCGCGCCGCGGTCCTAGAATGGCCTGCACGGGGCCATAGCTCAGTTGGGAGAGCGCCGGCTTTGCAAGCCGGAGGTCGCGGGTTCGAGTCCCGCTGGCTCCATCCAGTCGCGGGTTCGAGTCCCGCTGACTCCATCCAGTCGCCGCGGGGACTACTCGTAGCGCAGGTTCGGGAACTCTGACTCGGTGCCCCGGCCATCCGGGGTCATGTCGAGCACGCTCCAGATCGGCCAGATCGAGTCGACGTGACGGGGCTCCTCGCCCTCGTCTCGCGGCGCGAACATGAGCTCCGTGGCCCATGAATGACAGAGCCGGTCGCCGTCGCGGACGAACACGTTCAGGATCGGCACCTGCTCGCCCTCCGATGTCTCGGCAAGATAGTCGCGGTTGTAGGTGTTGTTGTGTGACGAGAGAAGCCGCAGGTGCCGCCAACCACGCTCGCGGGCGAAGATGCGGATCCGCTCCGGGTCCGACTTCGCCACCACGGCGAGGTTGAGCCGCTGGGCGAGGTGGGGGACGGCGCCGTCGAGCGAGTCGAGGATCGACGTGCAGGACGGGCACGGGGTCTCTGCGAGCGGCAGTCGGGCCGTCTCGCCGCCCGCCGGCCCCGGCCTCGTGTCGCCAGACCAGCGAGGGAACATGAAGCCGGCGACCTCCTCGAAGCGGTAGTCGTCAGGGACGGCCCCGCCTGGGGGCAGCGCGCGCCGCTGCGCAGCTACTCGCTCGATCGCCCGCCGAAGCTCGATCTCGGCCTCCAGCAACCGGTTGCGCGCGCGGCGGTAGTCGCTGGACTCGCCCGGAAAGCGGATGTCAGGCTCTGCCGACAGCGAAGCTGAGTCTAGATGGCGCGACGCCCTGACAACGCGCTCGTCCGCTTCGACCGGGCGCCCCTCCGGTCAAGGGGTCGATCTCGGGGGCCGGAGTGCTCATTGGGCCGCTCAACCGCCGCGGCGAGCGCGATTGGACTTCGACGGTATCCATCGGGTATGAGCAGAGGGCACTGACCCGGCAAGTCGCATAGTGTGAACTCGTTCAGGTGAGAGGCAGAGAAGGTTCTGGGTCGGCAAGGAGGAGCAAAGCATGGTCACG
>VAYK01000169.1 GCA_005884985.1 Actinomycetota bacterium
GATCGTGCTCTGGCTTGCGGTGGGCAGCGTGCCAATGGCGATCGCCGGGGTCTGGCTGATCGAGGTCCTGCAGCGCAGCTACGGCGAGGACGAGGTCAACAGGTTGGTTCTGGGGATGGTGGCTTCGGCCCTGCTCGTGGTCGGGGTGGCGACGCTGATCCGGGCGCTGTTCCTGCGCGACGTGATACCCGAACGGTATGCAATGCACCTCTACCGCCGTCACATCGTCGCCGCCGTGATCACCGGCGCGGTCACCGGCTTCGTGATCGGGCTGACACGCCACAGCGCGTCGTCGGCACCGACGTGTTCCACGCCGCCATCCTGCTCTGGGCCGCCGGCCTCGCCCACTGGATCGGCGGCAACGTCGACCTCGGACTCGCTGCCAACATCCTGCTCGGCTCGATCCCGGGCGTGCTGCTCGGCAGCCAGTGGGCCATCAAGGTGCCGACCCGCCTTCCGCGCAACGCTCTCGGGGTGGTGTTAATCGCCTCGTCGATCTCGCTGATCACCAAATAGCACGTGCCGATGGGCATCCTGATCCCCTCGATGAGCGTTGCCGCGCTGGTGATCGCCGGGCTGTTCGCCTTCCAGATCGGCCTCCACCGCCAGCGACAGCGCCGGGCGGCCGCCCAGGCCCCCGCAGCGGCAAGCTAGCCAGCCTCGGCCCGCGGCGCGGTAGTCCACGACTCCGCTGCAGCCGGGGTGATTTAGGCTGCCTGACATGGACTTCGAGGTCACCCCACGGGTCGAGGAGCTGCGCGACCGGGTGCGCGCCTTCATGGCCGAGCACATCTACCCGGTCGAGCTGGAGATGATGCGGGCGCTCGACGCCGAGGTTGGGCCGGGCACGCCGTATCCGGAGATCCTGGTCGAGATTCGCGCGAAGGCGCGCGAGGAGGGGCTCTGGAACCTGTTCATGCCCGATGAGCGCTATGGGGCCGGCCTGGGGAACTGGGAGTACGGGGTGCTCTGCGAGGAGATGGGCCGTAGTCCGGCGGCGGCCCCGATGGCCTTCAACTGCTCGGCCCCCGACACCGGCAACATGGAGATCCTTGCCGAGCACGGCACGGATCAGCAGCGCGAGGAATGGCTCCAGCCGCTGCTGGACGGTGAGATCCGCAGCTGCTTCTCGATGACCGAGCCCGATGTCTCGGGTTCCGACCCGACCACGCTCCAGACCCGGGCCGAGCTCGACGGCGATGAATGGGTGATCGACGGCCACAAGTGGTTCACCTCGGGCGCGGTGGGCGCGTCCGTGGCGATCGTCATGTGCGTCACCGATCCCGGCGCCCATCCCTACGCGCGGGCGAGCATGATCCTCGTCCCCACCGGCAATCCCGGCTTCGACCTGGTCCGACCGGTGTCGGTGATGGGCCACGCGGGCGGCCCGGGACATTGCGAGCTCCGTTACGAGGGTTGCCGCGTGCCGGCCACGAGCCTGCTCGGCGAGCGAGGCGGTGGCTTCGTGATCGCCCAGGACCGCCTCGGCCCCGGGCGCATCCACCACTGCATGCGCGCGATCGGGACCGCTGAGCGTGCGATCGAGCTGATGTGCCGCCGCGCCAACGAGCGCGAGACGTTCGGCGGCAAGCTCGCCGACAAGCAGTTCGTCCAGGACTTCGTGGCGCGGTCGCGCATGGAGGTGGACCAGGCGCGGCTCCTGACCCTCAACGCCGCCTGGCAGATGGACACGAAGGGCAAGCGGGCGGCCCGCCAGGCGATCTCGATGATCAAGGTCGTGGCCGCGAACGTGGTCATGGACGTGCTCGACCGCGCGATCCAAGTGCACGGCGCGCTTGGGATGTCCGACGACACACCCCTCGCCTGGATGTGGCGCTTCAGCCGCATGCTGCGCGTCGCCGACGGCCCCGACGAGGTCCACAAGGTGGTCGTCGCCCGCCGCGAGCTGCATCGCTGGGCCAAGCGCGCCGAAGAGGAGTCGAGCGCCGACGGCACCGGGGCCCCGCCGACCCCCCAGCCGGCGAAGGCCTAGCCCGGTTCGCCGCCGCGTGCCGATGCGGTGTACGGCTGCTCAGCCGAGGCGGCGCTCGGCCTGGTCGGCAGCGTTGGCGAGCTGTTCGACGATCTTCGCGAAACGCTCGATGCCCTCGTCCGCCTTGCCGTACTGGCCGGCAGCGTACCGAGCGTAGACCCCTTGGAGGATGATCGCGAGCTTCCACCAGCCGAGCGCAACGTAGAAGTCGATCTCCGAGAGATCGCGTCCGGAATGTTGGGCGTATCGCTCGCTGATCTCCTCGCGCGAGGGAAAGCCAGGCGCGGTGGTGGGAGCCTCGAACAGCGGCATCAGCTCGTCGCCGGCCTCGGACCAGTAGACGATCAGCATGCCGACGTCGGCGAGCGGATCGCCGAGCGTGCAGAGCTCCCAGTCGACGACGGCGGCGACCTCGCCGGCGTCGCTGAGGATCATGTTGTCGAGTCGGTAGTCCCCGTGCACGATCGTCGCCGCCCCCTGGTCGGGAATGCGCTTGGAGAGGCGCCGGTGGACGTCGTCGATCAGTGGCAGGTCATGCGTCTTCGACTTCTCCCACTGCCCGTGCCAGCGGCGCAGCTGCCTGGCGACGTAGTCCTGCTTGCGGCCCAGGTCGCCGAGCCCCACCCGATCGGGGTCGATCGCGTGGATCGCGACCAGCGTGTCGACTACGCGCTCGCCGATCGGGCGTCGCTGGGCCTCGTCGACGCTCTGCTCGGCTTCCGCGCGCGAGCGCAGGATCGGGCCCTCGACGAAGTCCATGACGAAGAACGGCGCGCCGTTCACGGACTCGTCCTCGCACAGGCCGACGATCGGCGGCACGGGAACGTCGGTCTCCTGAAGCGCGGAGATGATCCTGTGCTCTCGCACCATGTCGTGGGCCGAGGCGAGGCGCTTACCGAGGGGCGGGCGCCGCAACGCCCATCGCTTGCCGGCGGCGTCGGCGACCGCGTAGGTGAGGTTCGAGCGGCCGCCGGAGATGCGCTCGAAGGCGAGCGGCGGGCAGGCCCCCGGGACGTGCTCGGAGAACCAGGCTTCGAGGTTCGGCTGGTCGATAGCCTCGTCGGCCATGGCCGCCAATCCTATGCGGGGCGACCGCGAGCGCAGTGGGCTATTGGTTGACTTCGGCGGCGTCCTCACCACCTCGGTGTGGGGCAGCTTCGCGGACTTCTGCCGGGAGAAGGGTCTCGCGGAGGACGCGGTGCTGCGCATGTTTCGCGAGGATCCCGCGGCGCTTGCCGACCTCCGGCAGCTCGAGACCGGGCGAATCGAGGAGGAGGAGTTCGAGCGCCGCTTCGCGGAGCGCCTCGGCCTGGAGGATGCCGCCGACCTGATCGACAGCATGTTTCGCGGCATGAAGCCATGCGAGCCGATGGTCGCGGCGGTGCGCGCGGCGCGCGCCAGCGGCGTCCACACCGGGTTGGTCTCGAACTCTTGGAGCACCTCGCACTACGACCGCGCCATGCTGGCGGAGCTGTTCGACGCTGCCGTGATCTCGGCCGAAGTGGGACTGCACAAGCCGCAGCCCGAGATCTACCTGCTGGCGTCGCAGCGCCTCGGCGTCGAGCCCGAGGGATGCGTGTTCGTCGACGACCTGCGCGAGAACTGCGCCGGGGCCGAGGGCGTGGGCATGACGGCGATCCTCCACCGCCACGTGGCCGCCACGGTGGGGCAGCTCGAGCAGCTGCTGGGCTTCACGGTGCCCGCCGGCTAGGCTAGGAGCCAGCCGCGATCATCGCCACGCCGGCGAGGGCGACAAAGACGCCCGCCCGCCGGGGAGGGGCCAGACGCTCGCCGAGGACGAAGCGCGCGAGCAGGACCGTGACCGCCGAGTACAGGGAGCCGGCGACCGCGACCAGCGAGAGCAGGCCGTGATTGGTGGCGACGGCGAACAGGGAATTGGCGAGGACGTCGAAGCAGCCGATCGCCAAGAGAGCGGGCAGCAGCGAGCGCTCGATCCGCATCGAGGGCCTCGCGAAGGCGGCGGCGATCAGGAGGGTCGCGACGCCGCCGGCGCGTGCAGCCACGATCGTCCAGGCGGGCTCGGGGCCGGATGCGGCGTCCAGGCCGAGGAAGAAGGTCCCGAAGCCGAGCGCCGCCAGCGCCGCGAGCCCGACGGACGTGCGTCCCGCGGCGCGCCACTCGGGGTCGGGCTCCCGGGCGACCAAAACCACCCCGGTGATTCCCACGACAGCGCCTGCGGCCTGGATCGCGGCTGGGCGGTCCCCCTGGATGAGACCGGCGGCAACCGGCACAGGCACGCCCAGCGCGCCGACCGTCGCCACGACGCTGACCGAGCCGAGCGCCATCGCCCGGTAGAAGGCGCCCAGGGCGAGCACCACCGCAGCGCCCGCGCCCACCGCGATCGCCATGTCCCTGGCGCTGAGCGGGTCCCCGCCGGCAACCAGCGCGAACACCAACGCCAGGACGAGTCCCACAGGCTGGCTGACGAGCAGCACGGTGAGGGCGGAGATCCGCCGGCTCTGCAGGCCACCGAGGAAGTCGGAGACGCCCCAGGCGGCGCTCGACGCGAGACCCAGCGCTATGCCGAGCATCGCCTGTCGCGGTCGAACAGCCCTCCGACGCTGAAGCGGGCGGCGACGCTCACCATCCCCGGGCGCTCCACGCACGCGTTACCGGCGGTCACCGTCCAGTAGCGCGTGTAGTGGATTCGGACCACAAACGGTCCCGAATCGCGGGTCGACAGCGTGAAGCTCGCCGGGCCAAGCGCAGTGAGGCGGTCGCGGCGCCCGCCCGGACCGGGGAAGTCGCCGGCGCGCGAGACCAGGCCGGTGGAGCGCTTGACGCGGTACAGCCGCCAGTGCTGATCGCTCCACACTGGGCGCAGGTATGGCAGGCCGCCGCGAATCAGAGCCTCCTCGTCGATGGACAGGTAGTCGGGCTCTGCGTCCGCGACCGCCACGTAGGAAACCCCGCGCTGATCCAGCCAAGACCTATATGCGGCCGCAGTCAGGTTCCCGTTCGTGAACAGGTCGATGTCGCCGTATTCGAGCTGGCGCAGCCAGCCGCGGGCGAGCGGGAAGCGCGGAGCAACATAGGCCGCCTCCCAGCGGTTGCGGGTGGGCGGGATCTCGACCCGCACAGGCCGGCCACCCGTGCGGAGCTCGAGCTGGGCGAGCAGCGGCTGGTAGTAGGAGAAGTGCACCGACGGATCTCCGGTCGCTGCGGACAGGTCTCGAACCGGCGCCACCCACTGCCAGTACAGCAGCGGCAGGGCGAGGACCGCGAGCGCCACCGGCCGCCGACCCGCCAGCCCCAATGCCAGCACCGGGCCCGCGGCCAGCGCCCCGAGGCGGGCCAGGTTCCCTCCCACCGGGTTCGCGACCACGAAGGCGACGATCGAGACGAGCGCATAGACCGCGACGCCCCAGCGCAGCGCCCGCTCCTCGGGCGGCACGAGCAGCAGAGCCACCAGGGCGAACAGCGGCACCGGAATGAAGGCGGTAAACGTGAACGGCTCGTCCCCCCCGGCGGGAAAGGCAAGCGACAGTGCCGCGATCGAAGCTGCCGCCCCGACGGCGACGGCGGCACCTCCGCGCCGATTCCCCGCCCCGAACACGGCGACGCCGGCGAGTGCTGCGAATAGTCCGGCAACCGGGCTGGCGAAGCCGGTCAGCAGGGCGAGCGCGCCGGCGAGCAGCGCCCGCCCTCTCTGCAGGGCGAGCAACGCTCCGAGGCCGATCGCGAGCCCCAGCGCGAAGGTGATCCGGCCCGACATCAGCTCGGTCGCCGTGCCCGCCCCGAACCACAGGATCGCGAGGAGGGAGCGGTCGCCATGGCGGTAGCGGGCGAGGAGTCCGAACAATCCCGCGGCCGTCACGACGGCCAGGGCGCCGACCAACCGCGGCCCGAGCGCCGCCCCGAGCGGCGGGAACAGCACGCTGTAGCCGGGCAGGTAGTGACCGCTGTACCAGTTGTTGTTCCAGAGCAGGAAGCCATGCGAGGCGAACAGGTCCGAGCGGAAGGTCTGGGCCGCGAGGTCGGCGCTCGCCGGCCGCAGGATCAGGTAGGCGATCGCGAAGAGGCCGGCCAGAAGCATGCGAGGGCTAGCTTATGGCGGTGGCTGCAGCGATCGACACGCCCGACCTCGGCGCCAGCCTCCACCGCTTCCTGAACGCGGCGCAGGCCTTCTTTGCGAGCATTGCCGACCTCGCCTGGGGATATCTGGCGGCGGCCCTGCTCCTGTCCCTGGCGCTCCAGCTCGCCCGGGCACACGGCTGGGCCAACGCCCTCCGCGCCGCATATCCGAAGTCGCGGGTCTCCGAGACCGGCATCGCGGCGGCGTTCCTGGTCGGCGCGGGCATGAACGGGATCCTCCCGGCCCACGGCGGCGACGCATTGAAGATCGTGCTGGCCAGGCGCAGCGTCGAGCGCTCCTCCTATCCCACGATCGTCTCGTCGTTCGCGGCGCTGGCGCCGTTCGACACGGCGATGGGGTTGCTGGTGCTGCTGTACGCGATCACCCAGGGGCTACTGCCGCGGGCGCCGCGATTCCCGCACCTGCCCGCCTTCGAGATCACCTTCTGGGCCGCCCACCCGGAGGCCCTGATGCTGATGCTGACGCTGATCGGGATCGGGGCCTTCGCCCTCGTCGCGATCCTGTCCCGTCGGGTCGAGTCGTTCTGGCAGCGGGTCAAGCAGGGACTGGCGATCTTCCGGGAGCCCGCCCGATACGCCCGCGAGGTTGCGGGCTGGCAACTGGTCGGCTGGCTCTGCCGCTTCGCCTCGTTCTGGCTCTTCCTCGAGGCCTTCCACATCGGCGGCTCGGTTCAGAACGTGCTCCTGGTCTTGAGCGTCCAGTCGATCAGCGGCGCGCTTCCGTTCACCCCGGGCGGAGCGGGCGCGCAGCAGGCGCTCCTCGTGGCCACGCTCGGAGGAGCCTCGCACGCGGCGGTCCTCTCCTACTCCGTCGGCCAGCAGCTCGCGGTCATCGCCTGGGGGCTGCTGATCGCGTTCGGAGCGCTTCTGTACATCTCTCGTGTAAGCGGCTGGCGCGCCCTGATCCGCGAGGGCGAAGCCGCCCGCGCCGAGGCGAGCGTCAAGTAGGCGCCCGACGTGGATTCGGAATCAATCGCCTAGCCGCGCGCGTATTCGACCCGGATCTGCTTCCCCTTCAGCTTCGTGCCCTC
>VAYK01000173.1:0-4366 GCA_005884985.1 Actinomycetota bacterium
AAACCGGACCTGGCGGCGCTCGCGCTGCTGCCGGTGCCGTTCGTGGTCCTCTCGGCCATGCGATACAACCGGCGCTCGCGACCGGCGGTCCAGGAGATCCAGCAGCGGCTCGCCGAGCTGACGGGGGAGGTCGAGGAGGGCATCTCCGGGATTCGGATCGTGAAGGCGTTCGCCCGCGAGCGATTCATGCTCGACCGCTTTCGCCGCTCGGTCGGGCGCGTCTTCGACCAGGAGATCTACTCCACCCGCCTGCAGGCCTTCTACTCCCCGATGCTCGGCTTCCTGCCAAGCCTCGGCCTGGCGGTGGTGCTCCTGGTCGGCGGCCGGCAGGTGATCAACAACACTCTCTCGCTCGGGGACTTCACCGCCTTCTACACGTACCTGATCATGCTCACCGGCCCGATGCGCATGCTCGGCATGTCCCTCGGGATGGCGCAGCGCGCGGTCGCCTCGGGGAACAGGCTGTTCGAGATGCTCGATCGCGAGCCTCGGATCGTGAGCCCTGCGGACGCGCCGGCGCTTCCCGAGGGCCCAGGCCGGGTCCAGCTGCGCGGCGTATCGCTCGCCTATAACGGCGGCGCTCCGGCATTGGAGGACGTCGATCTCCCCGTCGAGGCGGGTCGCACGGTGGCCCTCGTGGGTCCCACCGGGTCGGGCAAGACAAGCCTGGTGGGGCTTTTGGCGCGGCTGTATGACCCGAGCCGGGGGGCCGTGCTCATCGACGGGGCCGACCTGCGCTCGGTGGACGTCCGCTCGCTGCGTTCCCAGGTCGCCTTCGTCGCCGACGACAGCTTCCTGTTCTCCGCCACGGTCGCCGAGAACATCGCCTACGCGCGCCCCAACGCCAGCCGCGAGCAGATCGAGCTGGCCGCTCGGCGGGCCCAAGCGCACGGCTTCATCGAGCGCTTCCCCGATGGCTACGAGACGCTCGTCGGCGAACGCGGCCTGACGCTCTCGGGCGGGCAGCGCCAGCGCGTCGCGATCGCCCGGGCACTGCTCGCCGATCCCCGGATCCTGATCCTGGACGACGCCACCTCGTCGGTCGACGCGCAGACGGAGGCGGCGATCAAGCGCGGCCTGGGCGAGGCGATGGCGGGCAGGACGACGTTCATAGTCGCTCACAGGATGTCGACGATCTCACTCGCCGACGAGGTGGTGGTGATGGACGGCGGCCGGATCGTCGACCGGGGCACTCACGACGCGCTGATCGAGCGCTGCCCGCTGTACGCCGAGATCGCCGAGCACGGGCTCGCGGACTCGGTCTTCCTGCAGCGCGACCTGGAGCGGCGCGAAGAGGTGGCGGGGCTGTGAAGGGCGAGGAACGAGCAACGAGGAGCGAACAAGCGAGCGATCGCGACGGTCGCCCCGACGACCCGATTACGGAGCCCGACCCCGAGACTCAGGGGTCTGACGTCGCCGAGGAGACCGAGGACCAGGCCAACCAGCCTGGGCGCCTGATGGGGACGTTCCTGCTCCTCCGGGAGCTGTGGCGGCTGGTCCGCGGCGAGCGGCAGCGGACCAGGAAGCTGAGCTGGCTGTTCGGCCTCCTTCGCCCCTACCGGGCGCGCGTGGCGGTCACGCTCGTCGCCCTGATCGCGGCGACGGCCGCGGGGCTGGCTCCTCCCTACCTGGCCGGGAGGGCGATCGACAACGGGATCGCCAACCACGACCTGAACGCGCTCGACCTGATCGTCGCCGCGTTTGTCCTCTCGGCTCTCGTCTACTGGGCAGCGACGTATATCCAGACCTATCTGGTGGGCTGGGTCGGCCAGCGGGCGCTCCAGGACCTGCGCGAGCGGATCTACACGCACCTACAGGGGATGTCGATCGGCTTCTTCACGCGGAACAGGCCCGGGGTGCTGATCTCCCGGCTCACGAATGACATCGAGGCCCTGGACACCCTGGTCACGGACGGCGTGGTGACGCTGATCTCGAGCACGCTGACGCTGCTCGGGGTCGTGGTGATCCTGCTGCTGCTCGACCTACAGCTCGCGCTGGTGACCTTCGTCACCTTCCCGCTGCTCGCCGTCGGCAGCGTCGCCTTTCGGATCGCTTCGTCGGGCGCCTACCGGTTGACGCGGGAAAAGATCGCCAACATCACGGCCTACCTGCAGGAGACGCTCTCCGGGGTGCGCGTCGTGCGCAGCTTCGCGCAGGAGCCGCGGCATCTGGACCGGATGTCGGTGCTCAACGAGGAGAACAAGGCCGCCAACATGACGACGGTCTACCTCAACGCTGCCTACTTCCCGGCGGTCGAGCTGCTGTCGGCGATCGGCACCACCGTGATCCTCCTGTTCGGCGGCTACCAAGCGATCGACGGAAACATCAAGGTCGGCATCCTGGTCGCCTTCGTCGGCTACCTGAACGCGTTCTTCGACCCGATCCAGCAGATCTCCCAGCTCTACACGACCTACCAGCAGGGGATGGCGGCGCTGGACAAGATCTTCGATCTGCTCGAGACGAGGCCCGACATGGTCGACCAGCCGAATGCGCTCGACCCCGGGCGGCTGCGGGGGGAGATCGAGCTGGATCACGTCTCGTTCTCCTATGGCGAAGAGGATTGGGCTCTTGATGAGATCGACCTCCACATCCCCGCCGGCCAGACGGTGGCGCTCGTGGGCGAGACGGGGGCCGGGAAGTCGACGCTGGCGAAGCTGGTCGCGCGCTTCTACGACCCGCAGCGCGGCCGGCTCCTCGTCGATGGGCACGACCTGCGGGAGCTGAGCTCTGCGGCCCTGCGGAGCCAGCTCGGGATCGTGCCGCAGGAGGGGTTCCTGTTCTCGGGCACCGTCCGGGAGAACATCGCCTTCGGCCGGCCCGACGCGAGCGAGGACGAGATTCGCGCGGCGGCGGACGCGGTGGGGGCCGAGCCGTTCATCGAGCGGCTTCGCGACGGGTACGAGACGGAGATCGGAGAGCGCGGCGTGAGCCTGTCGGCCGGACAGCGGCGGCTGGTGGCCTTCGCGCGGGCGCTGCTGGCCGAGCCGCGCATCCTGATCCTCGACGAGGCGACGTCGAACGTGGACGTGCGGACGGAGCGAATCATCGAGCGGGGGCTGGAGCGGCTGTTGCTCGGACGGACGGCGATCGTGATCGCGCACCGGCTGTCGACGATCAGGCGGGCGGGGCGGATCGTGGTGCTGGAGCAGGGACGGATCGTCGAGGCCGGGACGCACGAGGAGCTGATCGAGGCGGGCGGCGCGTACTCGCGCCTCTACGGCGCCTGGGCCGAGCAGGCGGCGTAGGGACTAGCTCGAAGCCGTGGGTGCCGCGTGCCGGCGTCGCCGCTGAGGTGAGCCGCCGCTCCGCCTCAGCCCCCGGTGCCTCCGGTGCCGCCGCCCGTGCCGCCCGTGCCACCGCCTGTGCCGCCCCCGGTGCCACCGCCGGTGCCGGTGCCGCCGCCGGTGCCGGCGCCGCCTCCCGTCCCGCCCGTCGGAGGCGTGGTGGGCGTGGTCGGCACGCTGACGGTTGGGGTGGTGGTGGTCGGGGCGGTGGGGGTGCTGGTCACTCCACCGGCGGGAGCCTGGCTGGCGTTCGCGCAATCCTTGAAGCCGTAGTTCTGGGCCGCGGCCTGGGCGCTGGAGGCGGCGCTCGCTGCCTCGGCCTCGGCGGAGGCGGCGTCGCTGCCCGCATCGACGGCGGCCTTCTTCTTGCCCAGGGCGGTGATCTGGTCCTGGAGCGCTGACAGGAAGCGGTCGAGGACGGAGCCGTTCCCGCTGGGCGGCGTCAGGGACTGCAGGGATTGGAGCTGGCTGCGCGTGATCTGGAGCTCCTGGGTGGCCTGCAGCTTGGGGTCGCTTCCCGCGGGGCCGGCATCGAGGGCCGAGAGGGCGGCGTTGGCCTCGCGGCAGATCGCGTCGCCCTGGGTGACGAAGGCGGTCTTGCTCAGCGCGGTTTGGCCCTGGTTGCCGGTCGCGCCCTGCACGGGCGTGATCGGCGCGGAGTCACCGCCGCCGCAGCCTGCAGCCAGGAGCGCGACCGCCGCGAAGGCGCCCGCAAGCGGGAGGTATGCGCGCCTGGCCGACACAGAGCGGCAAGGTAGCAACTGGTCGGCGGGGCCGACTCTCGCGCGACCGCGTGGCCGGCCTCAGGCGGCCGCCGTGGCCTCGGGCGACTTCGCCGCGGGTTCCCTGCGCTTTCGCCGGTGCCCGTTCCGCCCCCCGTAGTTGGGGGTCTGACTGTGGCAATTGCCGCATAGAAGTTCAAGATTTCCGAGCCGGTTGTCCTTCCCGTCTCCGTTGATGTGGTGGAGTTGCATGTTCAGCGGCCTGCCGAGCCATTCGCTAATCCCGCACCGCTCGCATCGGTTCTTCTTCAGGCCAGCCTTGAGGAGGCGATTCTTCAGGTGAGTCCTGTTGGTTTGATC
>VAYK01000173.1:4391-4588 GCA_005884985.1 Actinomycetota bacterium
GTCATAGGAGCGCTGAATCTCCCTCCAGTCGTACCGTCGCGCGAACCGATCATCAGCCGGAATCCCGAGCCGGCGCGCGTGATAGGCGACGGTTGGCTTTGACAGGCCGAGCTTCCTAGCGATGTCCGTGTAGCTCAGGCCCGCCTCGCGAAGCCAGCCGATCTCGGCGCGCTTCTTGGACGCCCTGGGTCCGTCGT
>VAYK01000174.1 GCA_005884985.1 Actinomycetota bacterium
CCGGGTGATGGCGGCCGATCCGAACCGGTCGCGGATGTCGTCGAGTGCGGCGTCGAGAGCGCTCGGGTGGGCGTGATCGAGCGGGAGCGCGAGCTGGATCGCGCCGTCGTCCTCGAGGTTGCTGAGCGCCACTCCGAGCAGCGTGATGCCCTGAGTCTCGATCATCGGCATGGCCGTGGCGAGCAGCCCTCTCGCGGTCGCGAGGATCGTCCGGGTCTGAGCCGTCGCCTCCGGCAGAGTGTGCGATCGAGTCGCTCGAGAGAAGTCGCCGAAGCGCAACCGAAGCGTGACCGTGCGGCAGACTCGCCGGGCTGCCCGCAGCCGGCGGGCGAGCCGGTCGACGAGTCCGACGAGGACGGCGTCGAGGGCGATCCATGATCTCGGTGAGCGCCCGAGGGCGCGTTGGGCCCCGATCGAGCGTCGGCGGCGGCCTCCGCGCACTCGCCGGAGATCGCGGTTGTGGGCGAGGGCGTGGAGGTGGCGGCCCGCCGCTTGACCAAGGATCGAGACGAGCGTCGACTCGGCGAGCTGCGCTGCCTGGCCGACGGTCGCCAGCCCCCTTTCCCGCAGCTTCTTGGCGGTGACCGGGCCCACGCCCCACAGCCGTTCCACCGGGAGCGGGTGGAGAAAGCCGAGCTCGCCGCCAGGCGGCACCACCAGCAGCCCGTCGGGCTTGCCCACGCCGCTGGCCACCTTGGCGAGGAACTTGGTGCTGGCCACCCCGATCGTGATGGGCAGGCCGACGCGCTCGCGGATCTCGCGCCGCAATCGTGCGGCGATCTCGGTCGCCGACCCCGAGATCCGCTTGAGCCCGCGAGCGTCGAGGAACGCCTCGTCGATCGAGAGCCCCTCGACAAGCGGCGTCGTCTGCTCGAATACCTCGAATACAGCCTTGCTCGCCTCGGCGTACGCCGACATCCGCGGCGGCACGACCACCGCCTGCGGGCACAGCCGACGGGCCTGTGTGCCACCCATCGCCGTGCGAACACCGCACGACTTGGCCTCGTAGCTGGCTGCAAGCACGACCCCCGCCCCCACGATGACCGGGCGACCGAGGAGGCGAGGATCGTCTCGCTGTTCGACCGAGGCATAGAACGCGTCCAGGTCGGCGTGCAGGATCGTGGCCTCGCGCGGCACGAACACATGTTCGCATCGGGTCGTGACGGAAAAGCTTGCCGCTCGCGTCCCACCGATGACTTTCTCGCCGCCCGATGGGCGCCTGCTCGTCGTCTCGGGGCGCGAGGGGCTTCTTCTGCGCAGGGAGCCCGCCGGCTCGATGGTGACCCATGCCGACCTGACCGGCCTCAGAGGTGGCCGCTCAGGCCGAGCTGTCCCGGACCCGGATCCGCATCTGCCAGTCGGGCTCGAGGTCGAGGCGGAAGCTCCGGAGGATCGCGGCCGCGATCGCGCGCATCTCGAGCTCGCCGAAGCGCATCCCGATACAGATCCTCGGGCCGCCGCCGAACGGGACGTAGGCGCCCTTGGGGAGCTTCGCACGCTGATCGGGCGCAAAGCGCTGCGGCCTGAAGGAGTGCGGGTCTTCGAACACGTCCGGGAGCCTGTGGCTGGCCCAGGACGAGTAGTTGACCGGCAGCCCCGCGGGCACCAGGTAGCCGCCGAACTCGAAGTCCTCGGCGGCGCGGCGGGGCCCGATCCACGCCGGCGGATAGAGGCGGAGCGTCTCGTCGACGGCCATCGCGAGCTCGGGCAGCTGTCCGAAGAGCTGCGCCGCGTCGGGCGCGCCGTCCCCGGCGACGCTGTGGCGCTCGGCGGCTAGCCGCTCGGCCCAATCGGGGTGGCGGGCGAGCTCGTAGAAGAGGAAAGCAACGGTCGAGGTCGTCGTGTCGTGGCCCGCAAACAGCAGCGTCAGCGCTTGGTCGCGGACCTGCTCGTCCGTGAAGCGCATGCCCTCGCCGTCCTCCGCCTCGACCAGCAGCCCGAGGATGTCCTCGCCAGCCTCCCCGGCACGCCGGCGGCGCGCGATCTCGCCGAGGATGATCTGGTCGAGCGTACGGCGGACCCGGCGCAGGCGGGCGAACGGGCTTCCCGGGCCGCGCACCACCTGGAGGAAGTACTCGCGCTCGTAGAAGGAGAGGCCGCGCTCGAATGTCGCCGCGACGTCGACCCGGGCCCGATCCGGATCGAGCCCAAACAGCGCCCGCATCGCGACCCGCATCGCTACGTGGCGGGTCCAGTCGTAGAGGTCGATCCGGTGGCCCGGACGCCAGCCCCGAAGCGCGCGCTCGGCCTCGTCGGTCATCACACTCGCCGCGGCTGCGATCCGCTCGCGGTGAAAGACCGGGACCATGATCTCTCGCGCGCGGTCGTGGTACTCGCCGTCGGTTGTCAGGAGGCCGTCGCCAATCAGCGGGATCAGGTCGCCGAGGCTGCCGTCGCGCCACCGGAACTTCTCGCGGTCGGTGACCAGCATGAAGCGGTTCGCCTCGGGGCCGAGCATAAACACCTGGATCGCGTGGAAGATCCGGATCGCGAAGATGGGCCCATGCTTCTCGTAGGCCGGCAGAAGCACCGCGAGTGGGTCGCGGCGCATCCGCTCGGTCCGCGCGATGCTCGGCAGCTTCGAGCCGGGCGGTAGCGGGCCCCGGCGGGTGGCCCGCCGCTCGACGCCCAGGTCACCTCGGATCCGCACCAGCGGGTTCGTGCTGAGGGCCGACGGCGCGCTATGCGGCATCGTCCCAAGCATAGCCTTGCTGGCTGGACGGCCAATCTCGGCGACCGGCGCGGTGCGGGTCCCTCGCCGTCACCCAGCCGGCGCCATCGAGAATCCTCATTCCGACGGCGCCGTGCATGCCTGGCCGAGGCGATGTAGGCTAACCCCGATTGGATCGTCCGACGGGGGTGCGACGTTGGGCGTTGTCTCCGTGCATCGATGGTTTCCCCGGAGGGAGGCAGGCATCCCAGCAGAGCGGGCCAGTTCAACCGCCGCCGGATCGGCGTGGGGCGCGAAGCGGGCGGTCGCCCTGCTCGCAACGGCCATCTCGCTGACCGCATCCGCCGCGACGCTCGCCCCGGGCTCCGCCAGCGCCGCGACCACCGTCTTCAATCCGGTGGCGGACGCCTACGTCTACTCGCCCCAGCCGACCAAGAACTTCGGGTCCGCGGTCACCGTGCGTGCGAACGCCGACCCCGCGAAGACCACGTACGGCTACCTGCGCTTCGACGTCCAGGGGCTGAGCGACCCCATCACCGGCGCCGTGCTGAGGCTCTTCACGCAAAGCAGCCTCTCGGGATCTGGGCTGAGCCTGCGAAGCGTCCCAGACAACACCTGGAACGAGCAGACGATCACCTATGCCAATGCGCCGCCGTTCGGGCCACCGCTGACCGACTCCGGATCGGCCACGAGCGGGCAGTGGATCTCGATCGACGCCACGCCCCTCGTACAGGGCAACGGCACGCTGAGCATGGCTCTGACCACGACCGTCACCGGCAACAGAAGTGTGTCCAGCCGGGAGGTCGTCGCGCAGGCGCCCCAGCTCGTCGTTCAGACCGCCTCGCCGAGCGACCGGCTGATTGCGGCCGCGGGCGACATTGCCTGCGATCCGTCCGCGTCGGACTTCAACGCCGGCCTGGGGACCGCCACCACCTGCCGGCAGCAGTACACGTCGAACCTGCTCCTGAACCCGAATCTGTCGGCGATCCTGCCGTTGGGGGACAACCAGTACGAGAAAGGGACGCTCCAGGCCTACCTGGCTTCCTATGGCCCGAGCTGGGGGCGGGTCAAGGCCCTGACCCGTCCGGCGGTCGGGAATCACGAGTACTCCACCAGCGGCGCGAGCGGCTACTTCGACTACTTCGACGGTGTCGGCAGCTCCACGGGCCCCGCCGGGGACAGGGGCAAGGGCTACTACAGCTACGACATCGGGAGCTGGCACCTGATCTCGCTCAACTCGAACTGCTCGAACTCGACGGTGCGAGGATGCGACTCGGGCTCCCCGCAGGAGCAGTGGCTCAGGGCCGACCTCGCCGCCCATCCGGGCTCCTGCGTTCTCGCCTATTGGCACCATCCGCGGTTCAGCTCCGGCACGTCCGTGACCGCGACGAGCGCCTTCTGGCAGGACCTATACGCCGCCGGCGCCGACGGTGTCGCGGACCCGGCGACGGGCATCCGGGAGTTCATCGTCGGGACCGGTGGCAGGAGCCACGGCGGCGCTGGTCACGTCAAGGCCAACAGCGGTATGCGCAACACGACCGCCTTCGGCGTCGTCGAGCTCACCCTGAGGCCGGACGGCTACGACTGGCGCTTCGTCCCCGAGCAGGGGGCGACGTTCACCGACGTCGGGAGCGACACCTGCGAC
>VAYK01000175.1 GCA_005884985.1 Actinomycetota bacterium
ACGAGGGCGACGGAGGGGAGACCGCCGACACGAACAAGGACGGCACCACCGACCCGATCGAGACGACGCTGGAGTGGGGTGTGCGCTCGCTCGGCAAACGGGTGCACGTAAACGCGGAGGGAGACCTTCCCGCCGAGGCCGTCGCCGACCTCTTTCCGGCCTACGACGACGACGGTGGGCTGCTGCTGGTCCTGACGCCCCGGTGAGCGACGCCGATGGCTAGGCGCCGGCGCAATCTCTTCATCCTCCTGTTCGTCCTAGGCTTGACGGCCGCGTCAGCCGTCGTGATCGCGACCAAGCCGACGGTTCTGGGCCTCGACCTGCGCGGCGGCACCCAGCTCGTCTACCAGGGAAGGTCGACCCCGCAGACGCCAACGGTCACTCCTGACGCGATCGACCGTGCGATCGAGATCATCCGCAAGCGCACGGACACCCTGGGCGTGTCCGAGCCCGAGATCTCGCGGCTTGGCAACACCGAGATCCAGGTCGGGCTGCCAAACGTCCAGAACGCCCAGCAGGCGATCAAGCAGATCGGGACGACCTCGAAGCTCTACTTCTACGACTTCGAGGGCAACGTGATCCCGCCGCCGAACTCAAGCGCCCCGAAGGATCCCACCACGGCGCCGGCGACGAACCCCAACGTCTACTCCTTCCCCAACCTCTACGAGGCGGTCAAGTTCGCCTCGAAGCGAAAGCCGGAGTGCTTCCAGAACAAATGCACGACGAACGGCCTCAGCTACTACCTGTTCGACACGCAGACCCACCAGCTCAAGGCCGGCCCCGCCGAGCAACGGTCCGACCTCTTCCTCCAGTTCAAGAACTCGAAACACAAGCCGCCAGGCACGGAGATCCTCACTGTGCCTCAGGGCACGGTGGTCGTTCAGGCGGAATCGCAGAACCCAACTCTCTCCCAGACCCCGAGCGAGATCTCGTCGTCACCCCAGTACGTGTTCAAGGACCGGCCCGCGCTTTCCGGCGACGACATCACCAACCCCAAGCAGAACTTCGAGCCGACGAGCAACCAGCCAAACGTCACCTTCGACTTCACCGACACAGGGCGTGCCGCGTTCCAGGAGGTGACCCGGAAGATCGCCGAGCGGGGGGCGGCGACCGCGCCGCCGGGCACGGTGGGCTCCACGGCTGCCTCGCAGTATTCGCAGCACTTCTCGGTCGTCCTGGACAACCAGGTCGTCACCCAGCCGATCATCAACTTCGACGAGAACCCGCAGGGGATCGACGGCAAGACCGGCGCCCAGATCTCCGGCAACTTCACGATCGGCTCGGCGCAGGACCTTGCGAACTTCCTGAAGATCGGCGCGCTGCCGATCAACCTCACGCTGATCAGCCAGAGCACCGTCTCCGCCACGCTCGGCCAGCAGGCACTCGACCAGGGACTGCGGGCCGGGATCATCGGACTGGCGGTGGTGGTGCTGTTCCTGATCGCCTATTACCGCCTGCTCGGCGTGATCGCAACGGCGGGTCTGGCCGTCTACGGGGTGATCTTCTTCGCGCTGGTGAAGCTGATCCCGATCACGCTCACCCTTCCCGGCATCGCCGGCCTGGTGCTGACGATCGGAGTCGCCGCCGACGCCAACATCGTCATCTTCGAGCGAATAAAGGAGGAGGCACGGGCGGGACGCTCGCTGCTGTCCGCGATCGCCCAGGGCTACCGCAAGGGCATCGCGACGATCATCGACGCGAACGTCATCACCCTGTTGACGGCGTTCATCCTCTTCATACTGGCGACCGCGGGCGTGAAGGGGTTCGCGTTCACGCTCGGCGTCGGCACGATCGTCTCGCTGCTCACCGCCGTGCTGTTCACCCAAGCGATCCTCGGCTCGCTGGGACGCTCGCGGATCCTGCACTCGCCGCGCGCGCTGGGCTCCGGCCCCCAGAGGGTGCGCTGGCACTTCGACTTCTCAGGCGCCAGCCGCTGGTTCTTCTCGATGTCCGGGACGATCCTGGCGATCGGCGCCATCTCGATGGCCACCAACCAGCTCAACCTCGGGATCGACTTCACGTCCGGAGCGAAGGTCACGGCGAGCCTCAAGCAGGCGGCAAGCGTCGACGACGTGCGGAACGCGCTGGAGAAGGCCCAGATCACCAACGCCTCCAGCGCCGAGATCCAGTCGGTCACAAACGACAAGCTGGGGCCGAACGTGGTCGAGATTCAGGGGAAGATCCCCGTTGGCCAGGTCAACGGCACGGTCAAGAACACGCTCGAGCAGAGCTTCGGGTTGCACGGTGGCGACAACGGCTTCCAGAGCACCAGCGTGGGTCCCACCTTCGGCGCCCAGGTGGCCCGCAGCGCGGTGATCGCGATCATCTTCTCGCTGTTCGTGATCTCCGCGTACGTGGCGATCCGGTTCGAGCCCAAGTACGCAATCCCGGTGATCATCGCGCTGTTCCACGACATCCTGATCACCGCAGGCGTCTATTCGCTCACCGGCCAGGAGGTGAGTAGCGGCACGGTGGCCGCCTTCCTGACCATCCTCGGTTACTCGATGTACGACACCGTGATCGTCTTCGACCGGATTCGGGAGAACGTTCCGCGGATGCCCCGGGCCGCGTTCTCCCAGATCGCCAACAAGTCGATGAGCGAGGTGCTCACCAGATCGCTGATCACCGGGTTGTCCACGGTGTTCCTGATCACGGTGCTGTACCTGTTCGGCGGCGCGACGCTGAAGGACTTCGCCTTCGCGATGGGCATCGGTGTGCTGTCCGGGGGCTACTCGTCGATCTTTATCGCGACCCCGGTGCTCACCCACTGGAAGGAGCGCGAGCCCGCCTACCGGGCCCGCCGTGGCCGCCTGATCGAGGAGATGGGCCGGGTACCCACCTTCCCCGAGGAGAACGTAGTCGCCAAGGTCGTAGACGGCGAGCCGGCGCCGGCGGCGCCGGTGCCGTCGCGCGGAGCGACAGCGCCCTCGCGAGCGGACGGGCTCGAGCCGGCCGAGCCGGTCGGGAGCGGATCCGGGGACGGCGCCGAGGCGGCCCTCGAGGAGCCCAAGGGGGAGCCCGCTCCACTGGCCGCCGGCTCACGCAGCGAGCCGGCCCGTCCGGCCCGTCCCGAGCGCCAGCGCAAGCGGCGTCAGCAACGAAGGCGTCGTAAGCACGGGAGGCATCGATAGTGGCCGCGGTCGTTTGGTTCACGGTTGGGATCGCGCTCTGGCACTTCACGGTGTTCGTGCCCGATCGCTTCTGGGGCGGGATCGTCGGGGCGGTGCTGGGGGCGATCGCCGGCGCCATGGTCACCGGGGCGATTGCCCAGATCGCCTCCGGGTCGAGCATCGGGCAGACCGACATCTTCACCGCCGTGGACGCGATCCCCGGTACCCTCATCGGCCTGGCGGCGATCTACGCGCTCGGCGTCAGCCGAGAGGAGGCGTTGGAGGCCTGAACCCGCTGGTGGGCCGAATTTCCCGCCTATGGGCGGGACATTCGGCCCACCTCCGTGGAGCAGGGCCGAGTTCCGTCCCCGCCCGTTCTTAGCCTCGTGCATGGTGATTTCGCGATCTTGCACACCCGGAGAGGCGCGTGGCGGTGCCCGACTCGGCGACACCTGAGAGGGCCTTCCGGCTCGAGCCGTACTCCTACCCCGAGGTCAGGGCGCTGATGGAGGCGCTCGGGCTCGCCGAGCCGGTGGCGATGACTCTCGTTCGACGGGGCCACCGGACGGTGGATGAGGCACGCGCATTCCTCGAGGCAACCGAGGTGCACGATCCGTTCGAGTTCGGCTCGATGGAGGAGGTGACCGAGCGAATCAGGGACGCGATCGTCCACGGGCGCACGATCACGGTCCACGGCGACTACGACTGCGACGGCGTCTGCTCGACCGCGATTCTGGTCCGGGCCCTGCGTGAGATGGGGGCAAGCTGCGACTGGTACGTACCCGATCGGCTCGGCGACGGCTACGGACTCACCATCGGTGGGGTGGAGCGGCTGGCCGCCCGCGGAACCGGCCTGCTGCTGACGGCCGACTGCGGGATCACGTCTGCCGGCGAGGTAGCGGCCGCACGCGCCGCCGGGATGGAGGTGATCGTCACCGATCACCACGAGCCGGGCGAACTGCTTCCCGACTGCCCGCTGCTTCACCCCCGCCTGTCGAGCTATCCGTGTGGGGAGCTGTGCGCGACCGGCGTCGCCTACAAGCTCTCGGCGGCGCTCCTGGGCGCCGAGCGGGCAGCGGACGACCTCGACCTGGTGGCTCTGGCGACGGTCGCCGACCTGGTTCCGCTGCAGGGTGAGAACCGGGCGCTCGTTCGCGCCGGCCTCGGGGTGGCGCGCCAGGCGCGCCGGCCCGGACTCCGGGCTCTGTGCGCGGTGGCGGGGGTTGGGCCCGAGCGCTTGGACGAGGGGGACCTGGCCTTCCGCCTCGGCCCGCGGATCAACGCCGCGGGCCGTCTGTACCGCGCGGATGCCGGGGTCGAGTTGATGCTCACCGCCGACGATCAGCGAGCCGCGGCGATCGCGGCCGAGCTCGACCGCGTCAACCGGGAGCGCCGTGACACCGAGCGGCTCGTGCTGAGCGCCGCCGAGCAGGCGCGCACCGCACTCCCGGCCGAGCTCGCCAGCGCCCCGGCGCTGGTGCTCGCCGGGGAGGGCTGGCATCCGGGGGTGGTGGGGATCGTCGCCTCGCGGCTGGCCGAGCGCCACTTCGTGCCGGTCGTCCTGATCGGGATGGACGGCGAGGGCAGGGGCAGGGGCTCGGGGAGGAGCATCCCGGGCTTCGACCTGTTGGCCGCGCTGGATGCGTGCGGGGAGCATCTGCTGCGCTACGGGGGCCACCGCGCTGCGGCCGGCCTGGAGATCGAGGCTGGCCGCGTGGAGGACTTTCGTGCTGCCTTCGCCGCCAAGGCGAGCGCGGCGCTCGGCGAGCGCGATCTGATCCACACCGAGGTGATCGACGCGGTGGTGGGGGGGGAGAGCCTCGGCCACGAGGTCGCCGAGCAGCTCGGGCGGCTGGCCCCGTTCGGCATCGGCAACCCCGGGGTGCGCCTGCTGGTGCCCTCGGCGCGGCTGTGCGAGGTGCGGCCGATGGGGGAGGGGGAAAGGCACGCTCGCTTCCGGCTCCAGAGCGGCTCGCGGAGCGCCCTCGGGGTGGCGTTCGGGGTCAACGGCGAGCTGGGGGCGGCCGAGCTCGCCGACCCGGTCGACGTCTCCGTGAAGCTGGAGCTGAACGAGTGGCACGGTGCGGTCGAGCCCCGCGTGGTGCTGGGGGAGCTGTATCCCGCAGGCTCCGCAATGGAAGCGAAGGAGCCGCGGTATCCGACGACGTTGAGCTCGAGGCGCCGCTCGACGATTGGCCGCCGCGGCAGGTCGCCGACGCCGCTGCGGGGGAGGATCGCCAGGTCGTGGATCGGCGGGGCAGCTCGGGAGTGGCCACGGTTGCCACGCTGGCGTCCAGCGGCGGCTCGGTGCTGGCCCTGTGCGCGGATGCGCTTCGCCGTCGCGACCTGGTTGAGCGCGCCGCCGCACCGCTCAGGTTCGGCGGCGGACGGGTCGCGATCGCCTCGGGGCGGCTCGCCGACGACGCCACTCGCGCCGCCATCGCGGAGCTGGGCGAGGCGGGCTGCGGCGTGGCCCTGGCCGACTGGGCGGCCCTCGCCCGGATGCCCTCGCTGCCCGCCGGCTTCGAGCACGTCGTCGTCATCGACCCGCCTCCCTTCCGACACCTCGAGCGCCTGGCGTGGGCGCAGGGAGGCGCCGGCGGGCGGCGCCGGGCCGGCTTCCTCCACCTGGCCTGGGGGGAGGCCGAGATCGAGCTGGCGCTGCGAGTCCACGCGGACGAATGGCCCCTGCGCCCGACCCTGGTGGCGCTATACCGGGCGCTGAGCGATCCCGGCCGGGAACTTCGCGACGCGCTCCAGGGCGCCGCGCGCCATCCGCGCTCTCCGGAGGTCGCGGGCCGTCGCCTGCGCGTGCTCGAGGAGGCAGGCGCCGTTCTCTGGCAGCCGTCCGGTACCGCCCGTGCCCTCCGCGTCGTATCCTCGGAGGCGAAGGCTCTGGACCGAGTGCGGGCCTTCGTCGCCTACCGCGACCGCTACGAGGAGGGCAGGCGATTCCTAAGCAGGCGAAGACAACCGAGCTAGAGAAGCCCAAGGGCGCCGGGGATGCCGCGTCGAAGCCGAAGCCCGGCGGGCGCCGGGCCAACGGCGACAAGGCCCCCGCCGATCGCCAGGGTCATACGCGGGTTGGCACCGGCCGCGGCAAGGGCGCGCCCGTCGCGCCGCTCACCGACCTCGCCCAGGGGCTGGCCGACGACGAGCGCGCCCTGCTGGGCCACCTGCTGGCGGTGATCGAGGAGCACAGCGTCGAGGGGTCGCGACGGATCGACGCCGAGGCCACCGAGCGCGCCTTCGCCTTCGCCTGCGAACGCCACGCCGACCAGCGCCGGCGCACCGGCGAGGACTTCATCACCCACCCCGTCGAGGTGGCAAAAATCTGCGCCGGTCTCCGCCTGGGCACCGAGACCCTGTGCGCGGCGCTCCTCCACGACACGGTCGAGGACACGAGCGCCAGCCTGGATCAGGTCGAGGAGCTGTTCGGCGACTCGGTGGCCAGCTCGTCGACGGGGTCACAAAGCTCACCGGGATCACCTTCCAGAGCCGCGACGATCGCCAGGCCGAGAACTACCGCAAGATGATGGTGGCGATGGCCACGGACCTCCGGGTCATCCTGATCAAGCTCGCCGACCGCCTCCACAACATGCGCACCCTGTCGGGGCTGCCGAAGCAGAAGCAGATCGAGAAGGCGCGCGAGACGCTCGAGATCTACGCTCCGCTTGCCCACCGCCTCGGGATCCACGCGATCAAGTGGGAGCTCGAGGACCTCTCCTTCCAGCGCCTGCACCCGCGCAAGTACGAGGAGATCAAGAAGCTCGTCTCCCAGCAGCGCGCCGAGCGCGAGCGCTACG
>VAYK01000176.1 GCA_005884985.1 Actinomycetota bacterium
ACCTGACCTTCGACGATGGCCCGGACCCCCGCTGGACCCGCCGCATCCTCGCCGAGCTCGAGCGAGCCGAGGCATGCGCGAGCTTCTTCGTGGTCGGCTCCCTCGTCGCCGAGCAACCCGGTGTGGTCGAGGAGATGCTGGAGCGGGGCCATCGGGTCGAACTCCACTGCATGAAGCACCTGGAGCACGCGGGCCGGAGCCATGAGGAGATCGAGGCTGACACTCGCACCGCCCTCGAGGAGCTCGCCAAACTGGGCGTCCGTCCCTCACGCTGGCGACCGCCCGGCGGGATCTGCACCGAGAGCACTCTGGAGGTGGCAAAGGTGTGCGGGGTGGAGCGCACCGGCTGGTCCGCGGACCCCCAAGACTGGCGTGGGCACCCCGTCGCGCGGATGCTCACGATCCTCAAGCGCCAGCTTCGACTCGGCTCCGTGGTCGTCATGCATGACGCCGTCGGCCCTAGGGCGCAGCGCGAAGGGTGCCTGGAGACGGTGAGGCTGATCGAGCCCTTGGTCACCCTGATCCGTTCACTGGGAGCGGAGCCCGCAGCGCTTCCCGCACCCGCCGGCGAACCGGACGTAGGCCGCGTCCGGGCCCGGTTTCCCGTCTTCCGGGCAACCGCAACCTCTTGAGCATCGTGGCTCGCCGCGTGATCTTCATACACTGTCCGAAGACGGGCGGAACGACGCTGGGCGACGTCCTCCGGCGTCAATACGGCGCCGAGAGGGTGCGCTGGGTAGATGGCTACAAGCTGGAGGCTGAGGCGGAGGCGCTTGCGGCGCTGCCGGAGCCCGCGCTGGCTGCAGTCGACGCCTTCTGCGGGCACATGCCGGTCGGCCTGGGCGAGCTGCTTGCGTGCCCCTGCACCTACATCACGCTGCTGCGCGATCCGGTCGAGCGGATCGTCTCTCACTACCACTGGGTTCTCCGCACTCCTTCGGCGCGATTGCACGCTGAGGTGGTCTCTCGGCGAATGACGCTGCGGCGCTACGTCGAGGAGTCCAGCGGCGCGCGGTTCTTCAACAATGGCCAAACCCGGGTCCTCGGCGCCACAAGCATGGTCGCGGACACGCCGGCCACGCAGGCGACGCTGGATGCGGCGAAGAAAAATCTGGAGCGCTTCGGGGTCGTGGGGCTCGCCGAGCGCTTCGACGAGTCGCTGCTCCTCATGCGGCGAGAGCTCGGTTGGCATTGGCCGGTCTATCGCCCCCTGAAGGTGAGCGTCGGGAGGCCCCACGCTCCTGACCTCGCCGACGAGGACCGCGAGGCGATCGTGGCGCGCAACCTCCTCGACGCAGACCTCCACGATCACGTCTCCCGCAGCCTCGAGGAGCGGGTCGAGCGACTCCGACCCGAGCTCGATAGAGACCTAATCGTCGTTCGCGAGCTGAACCGCGCCCAGGCGATCGCGGCGCTGGAACAGGAGTCACACGGCCGAGCCGCATGACGACGGAGATGACGAGCCGCCGCAACAGGAAGACCACGGGACCGCTGCCGACGATCTCGTCTCGAGGTGCCTGGCTCCCCAAGCGGCGGTCGACCCGCCTGCTCGCTCTGCTCGCCGCCCGCAACGAGATGAGGTTCCTCCCCGGCTACGTCCTGAACGTCGGTAGGCAGGTCGACGGAATCGTCGCGCTTGACGACGGCTCCACCGACGGGTCGGCTCGCTTCCTCGAGTCGTGTCCCGAGGTGCTAGAGCTGATCCGTATCCCGGCGGAGCGCCCCGAGTGGGACGAGGTCGGGAACTACCGCATGCTAGTCGCCGCGGCTCTCCAGCACGGCGCCGACTGGCTGATCTCGCTGGACTCGGACGAGCGCCTGGAACGAGGCTTCAGGCGGCGTGCCGAGCGGGTGATCAGCCGAGGCGAGCGGCGGGGGCTGTCCGGATACGCGATCCGGCTGTTCGAGTTGTGGAACTCGCCGGACCTCTACCGCGCCGATGGCATCTGGGGATGTAAGGCTCCTCCTCGGCTGTTCCGCGCCAGGCGGGACCATGTGTTCGACGAGCGCCCCCTTCACAGCGGCAAGGTGCCGTTGCAGGCAGGGCGTGACGGGCGCTTTCCCCACGCCGATTTGAACGTGTATCACCTGCGCATGATCCGGCCGGAGGACCGCCTCGCCCGCCGCCGGCGCTACGAGCTCGCCGATCCAGAGGGGCGCTTCCAACCTTCGATCGGCTATGCCTATCTCACCGGCGAGCGGGGCGTGCTGCTGCGACGGATTCCCCGCGGCCGCGCGTATGAGAGATGGTCGCTGAGGCGCAATCTCAGGCTCTCTGACACCAGCCCGCCGACGTATGCGAGCAGCGCCGGTCCCAGCAGGGGAGCCGCATGACGCAAGAGCCCCGGTCCATCGGGCTCGCGCACGCGGCGCACGTGCCTGACGGCCGCGTGGGCGCCGCGGAAGGCGCCCGCGGCCGTGTAGCGCGGCCCCCATGGCTCCCACGTCCCCCGGGAGACGGTCGCCCGCAGCCGACCTCGATCCCATTGATCTCGAAGCAGCGCGAGGGGATGATCGGGATAGAGATGGGCGATGCGCACCCGCGGATTCCAAACGAGCGTGCACTCGGGGCCGAGCCGGGCGTTGAACTCGGTGTCCTCGTCCTGTCGCAGGTCCTCGCGGAACGTCCCAAAGCGATCGAACAGCCATCGCTCGTAGGAGAGCGAGTAGAGGAGGCGCTCATCCTCGAGGGCGCCGGGCATGCGACGGTGGTGGAGGAGCAGGTGCGACGCGCAGGCGCTGCGGCTGTGCGGAAACGCGTTGGTGATCGCGCCGGCAACCGCCTGTGCGCCGGCGCGGTGAGAGCGCAAGCGAGCGGCGGCCCAGCCGGGCTCGGCGACACAGTCCGCGGCCAGGAATGCCACGAACGGCGCGCTGGTGGCCTCGATGCCCAGGTTTCGCGCCGCCCCTGGGTAGAGGCGGCGGCGGCGGTCGATCACCGGTACGCCGAGGCCCGCCGCCCGGAGCCGCCGCCTCGGATAGCCGCCGCCCGAGTTCACGACCACGACCTCCAGCGGCTCCGATTGTCCAAGTACCGATCCGACGGCCCTCACCAGCCCAGGCTCGTCGCGCAGGCTGAGCACGATGCAGGCAAGCTCGGGGCGGGCAGCCGCCCTGGACGAGTCCGGCATGGCCCCAATTCCATCACGTGGCAACGGCGCTCGAGCGCGCCGTTAGCCTTGGATCCTTGACGACGGTCGAGGCGATCGAGGCCCGAGGGGCGCGCCACCGCGAGCCCCGGCGCGGCGCCCTCAGCGTTCGTGGCGTCAGCAAGTCCTTCCCGTTGCACGTCCGCAGCGCCACGACCGTGAAGCAGCATCTGCGCCATCCCTTCGGGGGCCGCGCGCGTGAGCAGTTCGACGCCTTGCGTGAGCTTTCCTTCGAGGTCGAGGCAGGCGAGTTCTTCGCGATTGTCGGCGGAAATGGGAGCGGCAAGAGCACCCTGTTGCGGTGCATCGCGGACATCTATGAGCCAGACGCAGGGGAGATCGACGTTCGCGGCAGGATCGCACCGTTCATCGAGCTTGGAGCGAGCTTCCGCCCGGAGTTGAAGGCCAGGGAGAACGTCGTGCTGGTGGCGACGCTGATCGGCCTGCGCCCCTCTCAGGCCCGAAGGAGATCCTCCGACATTATCCAGATCGCCGAGCTCGAAGAGTTCGTCGACATGCCGGTGAAGAATTACTCGGCCGGGATGGAGGCCCGCCTGGCGTTTGCGACCGCGATCCAGGTCGACGCCGATGTGCTCCTGTTCGACGAGGCGTTGGACGTGGGCGACATCGCATTTCAGGAGAAGTCCTTCGAGACCTTCGAGGCGTTGCGGACCGAGGGTCGGACGGTCCTCTATGTCTCGCACAAGCTGTCGACCGTTAGGCGGCTGGCGGATCGTGCGTTGCTGCTCGAGAACGGAAGGCAGCTTGCGCTCGGCGAGCCGGAAGCGGTGATCGAGGAGTACGTTAAGCGGAGCCGGGCCAGCCAGGGACGCCAGATTCCACGCTCGGCGCCGGCTCCATTCGCGGCAAACGCCGGCTACCCACCGACCCCATCCACACCGCTGCCGGACAACGGTGCACCGCCCAGCAGATCCAGGGGCCGGGTCAAGGCGCGACTGCGCCGCTTCTGGGACGCCACGGTGGCGCTTGCCATCGCCGAGTTCCGGATCCGCTATCTGGATTCCGCACTCGGATACCTCTGGGCACTCGGGGAGCCCCTGCTGATGTTCACCGTCCTCTACTTCGTATTCAGCCAAGTCGTGCACCTGCAGAGCGTTCCGCACTACCCGGTGAAGCTGTTGCTTGGCGTCGTTCTATTCGGCTTCTTCACCGAGTCCACCGTGCTCGCGATGACGTCGCTGGTCACGAGAGCGAACCTGCTGCGGCGAATCGCCTTTCCAGCATCGGCCGTGCCCCTCTCGAGCACCCTCACCACAACGCTTACGTTCGGTATCAACCTGGGAGTCGCGCTTATCTTCGCGCTGCTCAGTGGAATCGTCCCGACCGCGCTCTGGCTCGAGCTGATCCCGCTCTTGCTCCTCCTCTTGGCGACGGCTACCGGGGCATCCCTGGTGCTCGCGCTTCTGTATGTGTCGCTGCGGGACGTGCGGCAGATCTGGGGTGTGGCAACGCGCATGCTGTTCTTCGCAACGCCGGTCTTCTATTCGGTGCAAGCGGTCCCCGAGGCGATGCGGCATGTGATGATGCTGA
>VAYK01000177.1 GCA_005884985.1 Actinomycetota bacterium
TCGCCGCCGCTCTGATGCTCTTTGCCTCGCTCGCCGGCACTCCGGCGACGTCGCCCCGACAGGTCGTCCAGGCCGCCGTCGATCGCGTGGTCGCGGTGGTCGAGGGCACCGAGGCCAGCCGCGACCGTGCCGAGAGGGGCGAGCCCCGCGTGCCCGGTGATGCCCGGCCCCGGGCCGAGCTGCGCCGGGTCGCCGGCGAGCTGTTCGATTTCGACGAGATGGCGCGGCGCACCCTCTCGCGACACTGGGCGAGCCGGACGCGCGCCGAGCAGGCCGAATTCGTCGCGCTTTTCACGGACCTGCTGGAGCGCTCTTACGTCGGGCGGATCGAGAGTTACGCGGGCGAGAAGATCAACTACGTCGGCGAGTCGGTAGACGGCGGATACGCGGTCGTCCGCTCCCGGATCGTGCCCCAGCGCGGGCGTGGGGAAACGGCCCTCGACTACCGGCTGCACCGCCGCGACGGCCGCTGGATGGTCTACGACGTCCTGGTCGACGGGGTCAGCTTCGTCTCGACGTACCGCGGCCAGTTCAATCGGGTGATCTCCACCTCGTCATACCGCGCCCTGGTCGAGTCACTCCGCAAGAGTCGACTCCAGATCAAGACCGTCGACCGCCGCTCCTGACCCGTCGCCCCCGCCCCGGAAGGCCCGCTGTGTAAAAATGGGGGATACATGAGGCAACAAGCATGCTCGAATGACCTGGCGTGCTGACCTGGCCCGACTACCTCGTCCTCGCCGCCGCCCTCGCCGTTCTGCTGGCCATCGGCTTTCACTTCGGGCGCGAGCAGCACGATACCAGCGACTTCTTTCTGGCGCGCCGCCGGGTGCCCTGGTGGGCGGCGTGCCTGTCCTTCCTGGCGACCGAGATCAGCGCGGTCACGATCATCTCGGTGCCGGCCACCGCCTACAAGGAGAACTGGGAGTACGCCCAGTTCTTCGTCGGCTCGAGCCTGGCCAAGCTGGCGGTGGCGTTCCTGTTCATCCCCGCCTTCTACCGGCACGACGTCACCACCATCTACGAGTTCCTGCGCGATCGCTTCGGGCGCGCCAGCCAGGTCACGGGCTCCCTCTTCTTCTTCGTCAGCCGCCTGCTCGGCTCGGGCGTGCGCCTGATGGCCGCGGCGCTGGCCGTCGCGATCCTGATGGGCTGGCCGATCGGACCGACCATCGCGGTCTTCGTGCTGGTGTCGATCCTCTACATCGCTTCCGGCGGCGTGCAGGCTGTCGTGTGGACCAACGTGTTCCAGGCCATCGTCTTCCTGGTCGCGGGCGCGGTCACGCTCGGCTATCTCCTGTGGCACATCGAGGGCGGGCTCACCGCGGTGGCGAAGGTGGCCGGTGAGGCGGGCCGCCTCAACGTGGTGAACTGGGGTCCCTCGCCGGGCGCGCCGGACTTCTGGCGTCGCACGCTCACGGATCCCAACATCGTGTGGGTCGCCCTGCTGAACGGTTTCGTGGGCTCGATGGCGGCGTTCGGGACCGATCACGACCTCATGCAGCGCCTGCTCACGGTGGAGACGCGGGCGGCGAGCCAGAAGACCCTCTCGCTGACTCCACTCGGCACGCTGCTGACCCTGCTCATCTACCTGAGCCTCGGCAGCGGGCTCTACACGTTCTACGTCCAGCACCCCGGACTGCCGGTGCCGCGCGCCGACGAGATCTTGCCCCACTTCGTCCAGCAGGTGATGCCGGCGGCCCTCCGCGGCCTCATGCTCGCGGCCATCGTGCTGGCCTCCATCGACTCGCCGCTCGGATCGCTGGCCGCGTGGTTCGTGACCGACATCTACCGGCCGCTCCTCCACCCCGGGGGCTCCGAGAGACATTACCTTTTGGTTTCTAGGATCAGCGTGGGGCTGTTCGGGATCGTGCTCGGCGTGCTCGCCTACGCGTTCTCCGCCTTCGACGGAATCCTCTGGCTGGCCTTCAAGATCGCGGGGGTGACCTTCGGCTCGCTGCTCGGCGTCTTCCTGCTCGGCCTGCTCACGCGGCGTCCCGTCGCCGACGTCGCCAACGTGGTCGCGATGGTCGCGATGGCGCTCGTCAACCTGATGCTGCTGATCCTCTCCGAGACGGGAGCGCTCCGCTTCGCCTGGTCCTGGCTGGTGATCCTCGGGACCGCCGGAACGATGTCGCTCGCCCTCGTGCTGTCGCCGATGGCCTCGCGCCGAGGGTGAGGGTCGACTCGCTCAGTGGACGAGGCGCGAGATGACGGCGTCGAGCTGGACGCGGCGGAAGCCAAAGGCGGTGATGCCGAGGACGCCCGCGGCGAGCAGGCTCGCGTCGTAGGGGTCGCGCAGGAGGACGACGGCGAGCGTGCGCGCTCGCGCCTGCATGGCGTCGAGCAGCGCGCGGTTCGACGCGTAGAGGTGCGCGTCGAACAGGAACAGCACCGCGGCGTCCGCTGAGGCCGCCGACGCCGCGGCCGCTTCGATCTCGTCGGCCGACGGCTCGATGCCGACGAGCGTGACGCGGGGAGAGATTCCCGCCAACCCGAACGTGTGGGCGAGATAGGCCGCCTCGTCGCAGAGCGCAGGCTCGATCGTGATCCGTGGCGCCAGGTCCGAGAAGCGCGGGAAGGCCACGGCGACGCGGCCATTGAGCGCGCGCGCGAACCCGGGCCCTCCCGGGCGCACGATGGTGACCGCGCGGGTCGCCATCGCCATGGCCAGGGGCGCGCCGTCGGGCTCCGGCCGCGGCTCGCCGCCGTCGAAGCGCTCGCTTCGCGACTCGCGCAGGCCCCGCACGCGCTCGGCCGCGGCTTCGAGGTCCGCGACGGGGAGCCGCCCGGACCGGTACGCGCCGACCAGCGCCTCGGCGGCCTGGCGCTGAGCCGGCTCGGTGTGACAGACGAGCAGGAGGTCGTGACCGGCGCGGGCGGCGCGGAGCGAGGCCTCGCCGATGGAACAGCTCTCCGCGACCGCCCCCATCTCGAGGTCGTCCGAGACGATCACGCCGGAGAACCCGAGACGCCCCCGCAGATACTCCTCGACGATCACGCGCGAGAACGTCGCGGGGACGTTGGCGGGATCGAGCTTGGGATAGACCGGGTGCGACGTCATCACGCAGGGAACGCCGGCAGCGATCGCCTCGCGGAAGGGCGGCAGGTGGACCGCTTCCATTTCCTCCCAGCTCGAGTCGATGCGCGGCAAGCGAAGATGCGCATCGAGAGGCGAGTGCCCCTTGCCCGGGAAGTGCTTGGGACACGAGGCGAGCCCGCCGCGCTGCATGCCGCGGATGCGGGCCATGCCGTAGCGCGCGACGAGGGCGGGGTCCTTGCCGTACGAGCGAATGCCGATGTTGGGGCTGTAGGCCTCGGTCAGCACGTCGAGCACGGGACCGAGGTTGAGGTCGACGCCAAGCCGGCGCAGCTCGCGCGCTTCGAAGAGTCCCTGCTTGGCCGCGAACGCTTCCTCGCCCGCGGTGCCGACGGCGAGATTGTCGGGGAAGATCGTCGTGCCCGCTCCGAGCATGACGATCCGCCCGCCCTCGTGATCGGTGGCGACGAGCAGTCGACGCCCCAACGCGCCCTCGAGGCCGCTGAGCAATGCCCGGAGCTGGTCGGGACTCTCGAAGTTTCGCCGGTAGAGGATGAAGCCGACGGCCCGGGTCTCACGGAACAGTTCGACGTCCACGTCACGGAGGCCTGGTCCCGGCAGGCCGATCATCAGCCGCTCGCCCACGAGGTCGGCGAGATCAGGTCGTGCCATGAGCATTCCGAGTG
>VAYK01000178.1 GCA_005884985.1 Actinomycetota bacterium
CAAGATGGCGCAGCAGCGGACCGAGGATCAGTTGAGCCAACGCACCCTCCTTGGTTGGTTCCTCCCTTTGCATGCCTGCCCACGATCAGCCGATCGAAACACCGACCAGGACCCTGTGCAGCTCATCGCCTTCTGGTCGGCCGAACTTACGCCGACCGAGATCTGTTTCGCTTCCAGCGCAAGTCGAACAGCGGCTCCCTGAACGGGCGAAGCTGGCGATGTGTTCATGGCGTACTCAGCGTTGACTGCAACGACACTTATCTTCGAGCCCGGTTGCAAGCAGGGATGGATCGTGTGCGCGAGAGCTGGCTACACTCGCCGCACGGGGCGTAGCGAAGCCTGGTCCATCGCGCCTGCCCTGGGAGCAGGAGATCGCTGGTTCAAATCCAGCCGCCCCGATTTAGCAAGCAAGCATTGGCGTCGGGCGCTGCCACTTTCGAGCTGATCAGTAGCCGAAGACCGATTCGCTGCCAGCGGCGGCTTCCGCTTTTACGCGAAGGGCTTTTACGCGAAGGGTGGCGTGCCGTCAACGTGCGCCGAGGCTGCTGCTGCTCTTCGTTCGCAGCGGGCGTCTGGCGGGCGCCAGCGGCTTCGTGCAAAGCAGGCGCTGCGACCGCACCTCGCTGATGTCGCTGCTGAGGACCGGCTTCACGTCGAACGATCGGCGTCCCGTCCACCACTTCGAGGTTGCGCACCCGGACTCTGATCAAAGGAGACTCGACCGTTCCGATCGGCGTTACCTCGAAGCGCTGCTGGTTCTTCGACACGATTGGTGCTGGCGCCATAGCGGCTCCAGTCCGAATGGCCACGGGCCGGAGCGGGTTGTTAGCCTCCCAGAGGCGGGAGCCGAGCATCGAATCGGAGGCCCGATTGGTTCGCTGGACCGACTGGATCATCGGCCATCGCAAGCGCGTGATCGCCGTCTGGGTGGTTGTCGTAGTGCTCGGTGGAGCGGCGTCGGCCGGCCTCGGAGGCCTGCTGACGAACCGCTTCAGCGTGCCCGGCTCGGAGGCGGAGCAGGGACGCGATCTGCTCGGCGTCCATTTCCAGGAGCGCGGCGACGGCGACTTTACGCTGGTCGTGCAGGCGAAGACCGGCACGATCAATAGCCCCGACTTCCAGCGCAAGGTGGAAGCGGCGGCGCGCCGTGGCGCCGCCGAGATCGACGGCGCGAGGGCGGGCCTCGTGCAGAAGGCGTCGCCGAAGCTCGCCTACGTCCAGATCACGACCCCGCTGGAGAACCAGGACGCCTCCGACAAGACCACCGTGATTCGCAAAGCGATCGGCCAGGTGCTCGGGGCCAAGACCTATCTCTCCGGCGCTCCCGCCGTCAACCACGACACCCAGTCGATCTACAACGACGACCTCAAGAAGGGCGAGACGATCGCGGTGCCGATCGCGCTGCTGGTCCTGCTGTTCATGTTCGGGACCCTGGGCGGGGCAGCGCTGCCATTCGCCTTCGCCATGGCAACGATCCCGACGACCCTGGGGATCGTCTGGATCTTCGCCCACTTCATGGATATGGCGATCTACGTGCAGAACATCGTCACCCTGATCGGGCTGGCGATCGCGATCGACTACTCGATGCTGGTCGTGTTCCGCTACCGCGAGCAACTCGACGCAGGCGACGAGCCCCACGAGGCGCTGAGGACGACGATGGCGACGGCGGGCAGGGCGACGCTGTTCTCGGGCATGACCGTGGCCGTCGGGCTGGCGCTCCTCGTCCTTATGCCGCTGCCCTTCATGCGCTCGATGGGGGTGGGCGGCCTGATGGTGCCGCTGGTCTCGATGGGCGCCTCCGCCACGCTGCTGCCCGCGCTGCTGGCGGTGATGGGTCGCAAGATCAATCGTCTGCGCCTCGTGCCGCGGCGGCTGCTCGCCAGCCGGGCGCATACCGAGGCGGGGTTCTGGAACAGCCTCGCCCGCTCGATCATGCGGCGCCCGGTCGCCTACCTGGTCGTCTCGGCGACCGTGATGCTCGGCTTCGCGGCGATGGCCACCCGGATCGACGTGACCAGCGGCGACAATCGCGGCGTCCCCACCACGACCGAGGCGACCAAGGGCGTGGCGCTGCTCGAGGACACGCTCGGGCCCGGCGCCCTCTCCCCCAACATCGTCCTGGTCGACACCGGGCGCCCGGGCGGCGTCTGGAGCTCCGCATCCATCCACTCCCAGCTCCAGCTCGCCGCGGATCTGAAGAACGATCCCGAGGCCCAGGCCAGCACCATCCAGGCCCCCGCCGTCTTCGTCAAGCGTCCTGGCCGGCCTGATCCGAAGCAACTGGCCCGCCTCGAGCAGGCAAACCTGGTCGATCCGACCGGCCAGTTGCTCCAGCTCCGGGTTGCCGGACGCCACGACACCGGCACGGCCGAGGCCGTCGACCTGGTTCACCGGCTGCGAAACGCCTACGTACCCGCCGCTGGCTTCCGCGGCGACGCCACCTACGTCACCGGAGCGCCGGCGTTCGGCGTCGACTTCCTCGACAAGGCCTACGGCGCCTTCCCCTGGCTGATCGTGGCGGTCCTGGTTATCTCCTACCTGCTGCTGATGCGCGCCTTCCGGTCCGTGGTGCTACCGCTCAAGGCCGTGCTCATGAACCTGCTCTCGGTCAGCGCCACCTACGGCGTCCTCGTGCTGCTGTTCCAGGACCAGCTGGGCGAGCCGGTCGGTTTCCAGTCCTCCCCGCAAGTCGAGGGCTGGATCCCGATCTTCCTGTTTGCGATGTTGTTCGGCCTCTCGATGGACTACGAGGTGTTCCTGCTCTCCAGGATGAGGGAGGAGTGGGACCACACCCACGACAACGAGGCCGCCGTGGCCCGGGGTCTCGAGCGGACAGGGCGGATCATCACGGCTGCCGCGATCATCATGATCGCCGCCTTCTCCGGCTTCATGTTCGGCTCGTTCGTCGGTCTGCAGCAGTTCGGCGTCGGACTCGCGGCGGCAATCCTGCTCGATGCCAGTGTGGTCCGGATGGTGCTCGTGCCGGCGACCATGAAGCTGCTCGGCGATTGGAACTGGTACCTACCCGACGGGATCCGTCGCGCGCTTCGCCTGCCGCCGAAGACAGCGGTCGAGTCGCCGGGCTCTCAGCGCTAGGGGAACGTGTACCGGTAGACGCCGCGCCCCAGGCTTGCCGCCAGTAGCTGGCTCGGGTGGCCGGGCACCAGCTGCATGCTGAACAAACCGCCCGTCCGTGCGAGGCACGCGGCAATCCCTAGATTGATCCGCCAAACGGGGTCGCAGTTGAACGGATAGGTTCCGCCGCGATGGCGGAGGTACGGCCACTAGAAGCGCTGCACTACAACCGGAGCGCAATCTCGTCGCTCGCCGACGTCACCGCCCCCCCTTATGACGTCGTCGATTCGAAGCTGCGAGCAGAGCTGCTGTCCCGATCCCCGTTGAATGTGGTTGAGATCGACCTGCCGCAAGCGCCGGCCGGCCGCGACCCCTACGAGCACGCCGCCGAGACGCTCGAGGCCTGGGTCGTGCAGGGAGTCCTCTCGGCCGACCGCGAGTCGGCGATCTGGGCGCTGACTCAGGACTTCGAGGGGCCCGATGGCAGCCGGCGCACGCGGCGCGGGTTCCTCGCCCGGGTACGCGTCAGGGAGTACGGCACTGGCCTCGTCCGGCCCCACGAGCGCACCCAGCCCGGCCCCAAGGAGGACCGCCTGCGGCTCACCGAGGCCACCCGCCACAACCTGTCGCCGATCTTCGCGCTTCACCCTGGGGACGCGTGGCGCCACATCGAGCCCAACCTGGGCGCCGAGCCCTGGGGCCAGGTCGCCGACCCCGACGGCACGGTGCATCGCGTCTGGCGGCTCGCCGATCCCGCGATCCACGAGGCGGTGGCCGCCGAGCTGGCCGATGCCGAGCTGCTGATCGCCGACGGGCACCACCGCTACGAGACCGCCCGCACCTACGCGGACGAGATCGGCGGCGATGGCCCGCATCGGTACACGCTCATGTGCCTGGTCTCGCTCGAGGACCCCGGCCTGACGATCTTCGGCACACACCGCCTGCTGCGCGACCTCGACGCCGACGCCCGGGAGCGGCTGGGCTTCGGGATCCGCGAGCACTTCCACGTCGAGGAGCTCACCGAGGGAGATCTCGATCCCGCCGACAGCCACGGGACAGGCGTCTTCGCCTACCTCGACGCCCCCTCCGGACAGGCCTTCCGCCTTCGGCTCAAAGACACCGCGGCGATCGACGAGGCGCTCGGCGACCATTCGGAGGCGTACCGGCGGCTCGATCCGGCGATCCTCGAGGAGCTGATCCTCAAGCGCACGCTCGGGATCTCGGACGAGGACATCGCCGCGACGCGCGGGCTCGGCTACGCGTAGAGCGTCCGGGAGGCGCAGGCCCTGCTCGACGAGGGCGCCTATCAGGCTGCCTTCCTGCTTCGGCCGACTCCGGTAGAGCAGGTGCGCGCGGTCGCGGCCGCCGGTGAGACCATGCCACCCAAGTCCACCTACTTCTTCCCCAAGGTCCTGACCGGACTGGTGTTCAATCCACTGTGATGAAGATCTACACGCGCAAGGGCGACGACGGCACCACCTCGCTCTGGTACGGAGGCAGGGTCCCCAAGACCGACGCCCGCACCGAGGCCTACGGCTCCATCGACGAGGTGGGTGCCGCGCTCGGCGTAGCCCGCTCGCTCTGCGGCCCCGACGACGCGGAGCTGGCCGCCGACCTGCTGGTGCTGCAGCGGGAGCTGTTCGTCGCCGGCGCCGAGCTCGCGACCGCACCGGAGGCGGCCGGGCGCCTCCAGGACGGAATCAGCCGTGTCACCGACGCAATGGTCGAGGCGCTCGAGCCGACCATCGACCGCTACATGGACCGGGTCGACCTGCCGCCGAAGTTCGTGATCCCGGGGGGCACCGCGCTCTCCGCCCAGCTCGATGTCGCACGGACGGCGATCCGCCGCGCGGAGCGTCGCGTGGTGGCGCTGAAGCAAGCCGACGGACTTGCCTCGGAGGCCGTGCTGCGCTTCCTGAACCGGGCCTCCGACCTCGCCTTCGCGATGGCCCGCGTCGCGGACGTTGACGATCCGGAGCTGTTCGAAGGACGCGACGAGGAGGCGGCCGATGGTTAGAGCGACCGCCCGCCGCCGCCAGGGCTACACGCACGACGTCGAGATTCAGGGCGGCCATCACCTGGTGATCGACGAGCCGGAGGAGTCCGGCGGGGCCAACCAGGGCCCCTCCCCCACCCGCACGCTCGCCGCGACGCTCGCCGCCTGCACCGCGATCACGATGGAGATGTACGCGGGACGCAAGGGCTGGGACCTCGGTGAGCTGGAGGTCGAGGTGGAGATGGAATACGCGCAGTCCAGCGTGCCGCACTCGTTCGTGGTCATCCTGCGACTGCCGAACGGGCTGACGGAGGATCAGGCCGAGCGTCTCAGGGTGATTGCGGGAAAGTGCCCCGTCCACAGGGTGTTGAGCCACGACACCGAGGTCTGGATCGAGGACCGGGTCGAGCTGGTCTGACGTGGATCTGGGGCTCGACGGCAAGGCCTGCGCGATCACCGGCGCCAGCCGCGGAATCGGCCGCCAGGTCGCCATGCGGCTCTGCGCCGAGGGCGCGAGCGTGCTGCTCGTCGCGCGCTCGGCGGAGCCGCCCGCTCGACGTCGCCGCGCCGGACGCCGGCGAGCGCATCGTCGATGCCGCAACGCAGAGCTTCGGCCAGCTCGACGTCCTGGTCAACAACGCCGGGACCGCGAAGCGGCGTCCGCTCGATCAGGTCCCCGACAAGGACTGGCAGGCCGCATGGGAGCTGAACGTGATGGCGCCACTGCGAGCGATGCGCGCGGCGACCCCGAGCATGGCTGAGCGCGGCTGGGGAAGGGTCGTCAACGTTTGCTCGTCGGCCGGCAAGCGGCCCTCGGGGATGACCCCCGAGTACTCGGTCACCAAGGCGGCGGAGCTCTCCCTGTCACGCGTGTTTGCAGACGCGTACGCAAAAGAAGGTGTCCTGGTCAACGCCATTTGCCCCGGTCCGACCAAGTCGGAGCTGTGGATGGGACCCGGCGGCCTCCTCGACCAGTCCGCCCAGATCGATGGCAGCCTGAGCCGCGACGAAGCGCTCGCCGCCGTCGGCGCGGGCCGCCCGATTGGCCGCCTCGCCGAGGTCGAGGAGATCGCCGACGCGATCGTCTTCCTGTGCTCGGAGCGGGCCTCATACGTCGTCGGCGCCGCCTGGAGCGTGGACGGCGGCACGGTCCAGGTGATCATCTGACGGAAACCCTTCGCAGCGCCCTGCTCGATCCGACCGAGGCGGCGGCGATGAAGGCGCCGGGTGGAACGGATGCGGCAGTGCTGGTGCCGATCTTCGGCCACCCGGGGCAACCCGGGCTGGTGTTCACGGAGCGGCGCTCGGACCTGCGGCGCCACCCCGGCGAGATCTCGTTTCCCGGCGGCCGCCAGGACGACCCGGCGGAGGACCTGATCGCGACCGCTCTGCGCGAGGCCGAGGAGGAGATCGGGCTCGACCCCGGCGACGTCGAGGTGGTCGGCGCGCTGCCGCCGGTTGGCACCTTCGTCACCGGGTACAAGGTCCACCCGTTCGTCGGCCTGATCCCCGAGGGCCTCTCGCTCCGGCCGAGCCCGAGCGAGGTCGCCGCAATCCTCCTCTTCCGGATCGAAGAGCTGCGCGCCGGGTTCGCGCTGCGTCGCCTGGTTCGCCGCGGGATCCCGGTACGCACCCCGACCTACGTCATCGGGGAGCACCTGATCTGGGGCGCCACGGCCCGCATCCTGGGGGAGCTGCTCGAGCGGCTGGGACGAGCCGAAAACCTAGGCAGCTAGGGTCCTAGTGACTTAGACGTCCTTCTCGATCGGAACGTTGACGAGGTTGCCCCACTCGGTCCACGAGCCATCGTAGTTCTTGACGTCGTCGTGTCCGAGGAGCTCGTGCAGCACGAACCAGGTGTGCGCGGAGCGTTCGCCGATGCGGCAGTAGGCGAGTCGGCCGACTTGAAGGTGCCGTTGTCGTTGACGGCCTGCGCCCATGGAACGGAGATCGCTCCGGGGATGTGCCCGGCACGCTGCGCGCCCTCCTGCTCGTAGCCGGCCATCGCGATCAGCTCGCCGGAGTACTCCTGCGGGCTGCGGACGTCCACCAGCTTTGTGTCCCCGCCGAGCGCTTCGAGAACCTGCGGGCGGAAAGCGCGGATCGCCTTGTCGCCGCTCGTTGCCTCGAAGGTCGTCGCCGGGTAGCTGGGGACGTCTGTGGTGGTCTCGCGGTCCTCCGAGATCCACTTCTCGCGCGGGCCGTTGATCAGCCTGACCTTGTCGTGCCCGTAGTACTTGAAGTACCAATAGGTGTAGGCGGCGAACCAGTTGTTGCGATCGCCGTAGAGCAGGACGGTGTGGTCGTTGGTGATCCCGCGGCTGCCCATCAGCCCCCCAAACTCCTCCGGCCCCAGGAAGTCGCGCTTCACCTGGTCCTGCAGGTCCTGCTTCCAGTCGAAGCCGATCGCGCCGGGGATGTGGGCCTCGGCGTATAGGGCAGGGTTCTCGTCGACCTCGACGATGCGGATCGAATCGTCGTTCAGGTGCTCGGCCACCCAGTCCGTCTCGACCAGCACGTCCTTGGCGTAGTCGGTCATCCTCGCTACTCCTCCAACGCGATTGGCATAAATCCTTATCCGAGTTTAGGTCATTGGGGTTCTGAGCGTTAGCCGCCCGGCGGCGGCCAGCATCGCCTCGGTCCAGGTCTCCCAATCGCCGGGGTCCTCGCTGACCATCTCGACCGGGATTCGCCAGCGCCCCGCCGCTTCGCGGACGATCTCGGCGCCGCGCTCGAGGTGGTGGCGCTGGACGCGCCCCGCCGCCTCGTAGACAAAGCCGCGCACCGGCGTGTCGACCAGCTTCTCCATCAGTCGCTCCAGCCGCGGGCCGTGGATGGCGGCGAGGACTTCCGGCTCGCCGAGCGCCGAGCCGAGCAGCCAGAAAACGAGCGTCACGTCGCCGACGTGATCCAGGATCGAGGTGGGGCGCTCCGGGTCGGCGAGCACCGCTTCGAGCTGGGCCGCCTGGATGTCCTCGGCGCCACCCGGGTCGCGCGTCGTGCCGCGAACCTGCCACCCAGCGCCGGCCAGGCGCTTGCCCAGCTGCTGGCCGCGGCATCCGCAGCCAACGATCAGCGCCCGCGCCAGGCTCGGCCTCCGCTAGATGGTCGACGCCGCGGTCGTCGTCTAGACGCCGAGCTCGTCCTCGAGCTCCTCGAGGCGGTCGTCATACGAGCGCCGCTGGCGCTCCCGAATCGCCTCGTCCTCCCGCGCCATTCGCGAGGCGTCCGCCCGGGTCAGGTCACGCTTGCCACGGCGGCGGCGCATCTCGTTCTGCGCCTCGATCATCTGCTGAATGTCCTCGCTCTCCAGCCGCGCCTCGTCCTCGTAGGAGCGGGTCGGCCGCCAGTCGACGAGATCGGCGCCGCTGCCCGGGTACGCTCGTGCCAGCAGGACGAGCACCAAGACGATGAAGCCAACCATCCCCAGGGTTAGGAGAATGTAGTCCATGGGGCCGGCTTCAACCTTAGACGCTTTCGTGGTCGATGCGGTTCGTACGCCGATGGGCCGCTACCGGGGGGCGCTCGCCGGGGTGCGGCCGGACGACCTCGCCGCACATGCGATCGCGAAGGCGGTGGAGCGAACCGGCATCGACCCGGGGGGCGTCTGCGACGTCTACCTGGGTGCCGCCAACCAGGCGGGGGAGGACAACCGCGACGCCGCGCGGATGGCCGCGCTCCTGGCGGGGCTGCCCGCTGACGTCCCGGGAGTGACGGTCAACCGGCTCTGCGCCTCGGGCCTGGAGGCCGTCAACCAGGCCTCGCGCGCGCTGCGCCTCGGCGAGGGCGACCTGTACTTGGCCGGCGGCGCGGAGTCGATGAGCCGGGCCCCCTGGGTAGTACCGAAACCCGAGTCCCGGCTGCCGCGCGGGCCGCAGACGATGCACGACACGGCGCTCGGGTGGCGCCTGGTCAACCCGCAGATGGCGAAGCGCTACTCGACCGAGTCGATGGGTGAAACGGCCGAGAACGTCGCCGAGCGTTACGGAATCTCTCGCGACGAGCAGGATCGCTTCGCGCTTCAAAGCCACGTGCGGGCGGTCGCAGCGAGTGCCGAGGGGCGCTTCGACGACGAGCTGGTGCCAGTGGAGACGCCGCCGGCAGACGGCGGCGACCCGGTCGTGGTCGACACCGACGAGGGTCCGCGCGCCGACACCTCACTCGAGAAGCTGGCGCGGCTACGGGCCGCGTTCCGCGACGGGGGCACGGTAACGGCCGGCAACGCCTCGACCCTCAACGACGGCGCCGCCTGCCTCGTGCTGGCTTCGGGCCGGCGGGCAGAGTCGATCGGCGCCCGTCCCCTGGCGCGGATCGTCTCGATCGGAGTCGCGGGCGTCGACCCCGCCTACATGGGGATCGGTCCTATCCCGGCGATTCGGCGAGCGCTCGACGCCGCCGGTCTGGGGCTCGACGAGATCGAGCTGATCGAGATCAACGAGGCGTTTGCCGCCCAGGTCCTAGCCTGCATCGGCGAGCTGGGGATCGAGGAGGAGCGGTTGAACGTGAACGGCGGGGCGATCGCCCTCGGCCACCCGCTGGGCTGCTCGGGTGCCCGCATCCTGACGACGCTGATCTGGGAGTTGCGACGCCGCCGGGGCCGCTACGGGATCGCGGCGCTCTGCGTGGGCGTCGGCCAGGGCGTCGCGACGATCGTGGAGAACCCCGAGGCGGCCTGAGCCGGGCGGGTGCGTGTGGCGAGCCGTCTAGCCCGTCAGCTTCCACACCCACGCTCCCACCTCAACGGACAAACCGCTGCGTCTCTCCCGGAAAGCGCCGGCCGCTCCCGCTCGGATAGCCTCGCCTCCATGGCAGCGAACGAGCTGGCGAGCGTCGATGGGCGGATCTCGGCGACGACTGCGGCCATCATTCCGCTGCCGGACGATGGGCTGTATCGCGGTGACGGCGTGTTCGAGGTGATCCGCCTGTATCGAGGCCGTCCCTTCGCCCTTCGCGAGCACCTCGACCGCCTCGAGCGCTCCGCGGCGGCGATTGAGCTGCGCGTGGATCTATCCCTGATCGAGCGCGAGCTGGTGACGCTCCTGGCGGAGTTCGGGACCGATGACGCGCAGCTGCGGATCGTGCTCACCCGCGCCGGGCGCCGGATCCTGCTCATCGAGCACCTCCCGGAGCAAGGCGACAGCGTGCGGCTCGCCACCGTCACCTATTCGCCCACCGTGATCCTCACCGGCGTCAAGCTGCTGGTGAGGCCCGACGGCATCGTCCTCGAGGCCCCGACCTCGGCGATCTTCTGGGTCTCGCCCCAGGGTGGGCTTCGTACGCCGTCGCTCGAGGCCGGCATCCTCGACTCGATCACCCGCGCGCAGATCGTGCGGTCGCTCGATGTCGAAGAAGGTGAGTTCCCGGCCGAGGACCTGCTCGGCGCCCATGAGGCCTTCCTGGCGTCGACAGTGCGCGAGGTTCAGCCCGTGGCGGGGATCGACGGGCACGAGCTCGAGACGGGGCCCCGAACGCTGGAGGCGCACGAGGCCTTCAAGGGAGCCTTGAAGCAAGCGCTCGGATCGCCGCAGTCAACCGCCTAGGGTTTCGTTCGTGGATCTCGATCTCAACGACGAGCAGCGCCTGATCCAGGAGACGGCGCGCGATTTCGCCGACAACGAGATCGTTCCGCGGGCCCGCGACAGCGACCGCGCCGCCCGCTTCGACCGCGAGCTCGCCCAGCGGCTCGGCGACATGGGCTATCTGGGGGCGCCGGTGGCGGAGGAATACGGCGGTCGCGGCCTCGACTACGTCAGCTACGGCTTGATCGTCGAGGAGGTGGGGCGAGGCGACTCGTCGGCACGCACCGTGGTCTCGGTTCAGACCTCGCTCGTCTGCGGCTCGATCGAGCGCTGGGGCACCGAGGAGCAGAAGCGCCACTGGCTGCCGCGTCTGTGCTCTGGCGAGGCGCTCGGCTGCTTCGGCCTCTCCGAGGCGGACGCGGGCTCAGACCCGTCGTCGATGCGCAGCCGCGCCCGGTTCGAGAACGGCCATTGGCGAATCAGCGGCCAGAAGATGTGGATCTCGCTCGGCAACCATGCCGAGGTGGCGCTGATCTTCGCCCAGACCGATCCGGAGAAGCGCCACCGCGGGATCGCCTGCTTCCTCGTCCCGACCTCCACCGAGGGCTTCTCCTCGCAGGAGATCCACGGCAAACTCGGCCTTCGCGCCTCGGACACCGCCTCGCTGGCACTAGACGACGTCGAGCTGCCGGAGGATGCGCTGCTCGGGGAGGTGGGCGACGGCTTCAAGATCGCGATGACGGCGCTCGACTCCGGCCGCTACTCGGTGGCGGCCGGATGCGTCGGGATCTGCGAGGGCTGCGTCGAGGCCTCGGTCGACTACGCGAAGCAGCGAAAGCAATTCGGGGTCCCGATCGCGAGCTTCCAGCTGGTCCAGGAGATGATCGCCGAGATGGTCATGCGAAGGGACGCGGCGAGGCTCCTGGTGCGCCGCGCGGGGATCCTCAAGGACCAGGGCAAGCCCAACACCGCCGAGACGTCGATCGCCAAGCTGTATGCGACCGAGTCGGCCGTCGAGTGTGCCAACCTGGCGATCCAGGTGCACGGCGGCTCTGGCTACGTCGACGACTACCCGGTCGAGCGCTACCTTCGCGACGCGCGCGTCACGACGCTGTACGAGGGCACCTCGCAGATCCAGAAGCTGATCATCGGCCGCGCCGCGACCGGGATCAACGCCATGACTCCGCCCCGCGTCGACGCGTGAGTCGGCTCGTCGAGACCAGCGTCGACGGCCACGTCGCCCTGTGCCGGCTGAACCGTCCCGAGGCGCGCAACGCCCTCTCGCCCGAGCTGATGGAGGAGCTCGCCACCGAGGTCGAGCGATTCGACGCCGATGCCGAGATCCGCTGCGTGGTGATCGCTGGCTCGGACGAGGTGTTCGCGGCCGGGGCCGACATCAGCGCGCTGCGGGAGCGCACCTTCGAGGAGTCGCTGCGCCATCCGGCGACGGCATTCTGGCGGCGGCTCGCCGCCTGCAGGACGCCGCTGGTCGCCGCCGTGTCCGGCTTCGCCTTCGGCGGGGGCTGCGAGCTGGCCCTGCTCTGCGACCTGATCGTCGCCTCCGAGTCGGCCGAGTTCGGCCAGCCCGAGATCACGCTCGGGATCATCCCCGGCGGCGGAGGAACCCAGCGGCTGGCCCGTGTGACCGGAAAGCAGCGGGCGATGGAGCTGGTGCTCACCGGCCGGCGGATCGACGCTGGCGAGGCCGCCCGCCTGGGCCTCGTGAACGAAGTCGCCGGCCAAGGCGAGTGGCTCGAGCGGGCCCTGGAGCTGGCGCAACGCATCGCCAGGCGCCCTCCGATCGCCGCCCGGCTTGCCAAGCAGGCCGTGCTCGCCGCCGACGAGACGACGCTGAGCGCCGGCCTCGAGCAGGAACGGCGCCTCTACGAGCTCTCGATGGCGACCGAGGACCGGATCGAAGGCATGGAAGCGTTCCTCGAGAAGCGAAAGCCCCAGTTCAAGGGGAGGTGACGATGACGAACGTCCTCGACCCGGAGTGGAGCGAGGGGAGCGATGGGAGCAAGCGATCCCGGATTGGCCGAGAGGCCGGAACCAAGCGAATCGGGGCGAGCCTGTACGAGCTTTCCAGCGGTGCTCGCCCCTGGCCATATCACTACCAGTATGCGAACGAGGAGATGATGATCGTCCTGTCCGGGCGCCCGCACCTGCGGACGCCGGAGGGCTGGCGTCAGCTCGAGCCGGGCGAAGTGGTCGCCTTTCCGCGCGGTCCTGCGGGCGGGCATCAGGTGGAGAACCGCGGCGACGATCCGGCTCGCTACCTGATGCTGAGCGAGATGAACGCGCCGGAGGCTGTCGTCTATCCGGACTCCGACAAGGTCGGCGTGCTCAGCCGACCCCCCGGCTCCGCCGGCGACGAGGAGGAGCTGGCCGCCTGGTTCCGGCTCGGCGACCAGGTGCACTATTGGGAGGGGGAAGCACCTCCGGGCGAACCCGAAGGCTAGCTCCGACGGGACACGTGCGCCTTTTGGTCGCCATCCGGCAACAAAGCGCCACGCGACCCAGCGCACGGTACAACTGCGACCGTGATCGAGCGCATCGGAGTCCTTGGCGCCGGAACGATGGGCGCCGGAATCGCCCAGCTTGCCTGCCTGGGCCGCTTCGACACCTACCTGCACGACCCCGACCCGGCCGCGTTGCGCGCCGGCGAGCAGAGGCTTCGCGCGGGGCTGGCGAAGGGAGCCGATCGGGGCCGCTGGACGCAGGCCGAGGCCGAGGCGGCGTCGGTCCGCCTTCGCGCCGCGTCGAGGCTCGAAGACCTGGCCGGCTGCGAGCTGGTGATCGAGGCGGCTCCCGAGGACCTGGAGCTGAAGCGAAAGCTGTTCGCGCTGCTCGCCGGCGTCTGTGGAACCGAGGCGATCCTGGCCACCAACACCTCCTCGCTATCGGTGACCGCGATCGCCTCCGGGGTGGAGCGGCCCGAGCGGGTCTGCGGCATGCACTTCTTCAACCCGCCAGCGCTGATGCGGCTGGTGGAGGTGGTCGCCGGCGACGAGACCTCCGAGGAGACGCTGGCGATCGCCAGTCAGGTGGCCCGGACGATGGGCCGAGAGCCGATTCGAGCCGCCGACGCGATCGGCTTCGTGGCCAACCGGGTGGCGCGCCCGTTCACGCTCGAGGCGCTGCGCCTGCTCGGCGACCGGATCGCGACGCACGAGCAGATCGATCGGATCGTGCGGATCGGCGGCGGCTTCCGCATGGGCCCGTTCGAGCTCATGGACCTGGTCGGCGTCGATCTCAACTTCGAGGTCGCGAAGTCGTTCTGGGAACAGAGCTTTCACGAGCCGCGCTGGCAACCGCACCCGATCCAGTCGCGGATGGTGGCCGCCGGTCGCCTCGGCCGCAAGGTCGGACGCGGGTATTACGACTTCGGCGACGGTCCGCACAGGCCCGACGACCCCAAGCCGCCGGATCGTGACCCAGGGTGGAGCCGAAACCCGGAAGTCGAGGACTCGGTCCACTTCGTTGCCGTCCCTAGCCTGGAGGAGGCAACGCTGGTCGAGTTGGCGCATAGGCCGGCGACGACCCCCGCCGATGCTGAAGCGGCGGAGATCTACTTCCGTTCGATGGGCAAGCACGTCGAGTGGGTCGGCGATGCCCCCGGCCTCGTCCTCGGCCGGATCGTCTGCCAGATCGTCAACGAGGCTCATTTCGCGGTGGGCGAGGGGGTCGCCACGCCGGCGGACGTGGACACCGCGATGCGGCTGGGCTTCAACTACCCCCGTGGGCCGTTCGACTGGGCCGAGGCGATCGGACCGGTTCGCGTCGTCAGCGTCCTGGACGAGCTACGCTCGGAGCTGGGCGAGGAACGCTATCGAGTAGCGCCGCTGCTTCGTCGCGCCGCGACGGGCTAGGTCCCTCGACCGCCAGCCACGAGCCGGCGAGAATCAGCGCCAGGCCGGCGACCGTGCCTGCACCGATCCGCTCGTTGAGCAGCAGGGCGCCATACACGACCGCGAACCCGGGCGCCAGGTACGCAACGATGAAGGAGCGCGCCGGCCCGACCCGGCCGATCAGCGTGTAGAAGATCGCGAACGCGAGCCCGGTCCCCACAACGCCGAGGGCGGTGACCGCGGCAACCGGGCCCAGGGCGGGGACCGAGCTCGGCGCCGTGATCAGCGCGGCCGGCAACAGCCAGATCGTGCCCGCCGCCATCACCCAGGCTGCGACTCCGATCGGGGGCGCGTGGCCGAGCCGATGCTTGACCAGGAAGCCGCCCGCCGCGTACCCGAGGCTCGCCAGCACCACCGCGAGGCCGCCGAGGACGGCGGAGCCGGAGCCGCTCAGGTCGAGGCCGAACAGCGCCACGACCCCGGCGATGCCGACGACGATGCCGAGCAGGCGGAGGCCTTCCGAGCGCTCCTCGTGGTCGACCCAGATCGCCAGCACCGCGGTGAAGATCGCGGCGGTGGCGACCAGGATGCCGGCCAGCGCCGAGGAGATCTCCTGCTCGCCCAGTCCAATCAGGAGGAAGGGGCCGGCCACCTGCACGGCTCCGACGATCGCCACGGTTCCCGCCCGGCCGCGCACGGCCCCGAGCGCCCGCTGAGAAGCGGCCACCGGCACGAGCACGGCCGCCGCCAGCGCGATTCGCGCGCAGGCGATCATCGGCGCCGATAGATCACGGAGGCCGATCTTGATGAACATGTAGCTCGCCCCCCAGATCGAGGCAAGCAGCAACAGCCACATCCACGAGCGCCGGCTCACAACCCGAGGGTAGCCGGCGAAACCCGAGCTACCTATTAGCTCTGCTGATCCGGGCTATCAGCGCTTGCCGTTGCCCGATTCGGGGCGCTCGATGACGCCGGAGTCGATGCCGCCGTAGACGAAGGTCGGCACCGCCGGCCACTGGCGCTTCCAGCTCGCCATCTCCGAGGACGGGAAGACGTTGAGCCAGCGCGGATCGTGCTTGTTCGGGTCAGCCAGCGCCTTCTCCTTGAGCATCGAGTCGTACTGGTCGATCGAGTCCTCGAGCGTGTTCGAGTTGAGGATCACCTCGCGACCGAAGAACTCGGCCGTCCTCCGCACGCCGGGGATCTTCGACAGGTGCGGATGCCAGGAGTCCGCGGCGACGCCGTTCTCGGACGAGACCCAGACGCCGTCCTCGGTGTTGATGCAGAGCGAATGGTTGCCGTCCGTGTGGCCGGGGGTCCAGACGAGCGCCACGCCCTTGCCCAGCTCGACGTCGCCGTCGACGAGGACGACGTTGTCGGTGATCAGGTCCTTGATCCCGTCCTCGACGTACCAGGCCCACTGCATCGGGTGAAGCGAACCGAAGGTGTCCCACTCCTTGCGCTGGGCGATCAGCTTCGCGTTCGGGAACAGCGGCGGGCGGGGCGCCGCCTCGCCCGGGATGGGCTCGGTGGTGCCGAGCACGAACCGCAGGTCCTGGACGTGGAGGTGGTCGAAGCTGACGTAGTCCACGTCCTCGGGGCGCAGCCCGACCTTGACCAGTGCCTCGTCAGGCTGATTCCAGATCGTGGCCAGGACCTTGTAGGAGAGGAACTCGCCGAGCTTCTCGATCTGCTGGGCGTAGTAGGGCGCCTCGGCCGGCCCCTCGGGGACGGTCGGCTCGTAGGCAAGCGTCCGCAGCTGCCCCTCGAAGTCCTCGAACTGGACCACCTGGAGGCGGTTGATGATGTTGATGTAGGGATTCGCCCCCTTGGCGGCGCCGCCGAAGGCGAACTTGAGCGGGTAGCCGGCCGAGGCGATGTCGACCGTGCGGACCGCACGCACCCGGTTCTCAGGGGTCGCGAAGCGGGCCCTGAACTCGGCGGCGGCCTCGCGAATCGCCGCCGGCCGGTCGCCGCGCGGCCAGGTGTCGTTGGCCTGGTCGAACTCGTGGAAGGGCCGCAACCCGATCTTCTCGATCTTGACCTTGGGGACCTCAACGACGGCCATCGCGTGCCTTCCTCCTCATGGTCGATTCTTAGCGCCTCGCCGGCATCGATACCGGCTTTCCGGTCGCTGCTCGAGGCAGAACTCTAGCGGCGGGCCGCGGCGGTCGATAGCGAGAACGATGCCCGGCGTCGCTCCCTTGGGGGGGCGTGTCCCGTCGCCTCGCCGTCCTGATCGCCACCACTGCGACCATTCTCGCCCTGGCGGGGGCCACCGTGGCCTCGATCGCCGACGCGGGCACCAAACCTCACCTGCTCCCCGATCTGGTCACCATGAAGGTCAGCCAGGCGACCTCGCCGTGCAGCACAGCGGAGGGAAGCTCCTCCTTCCCGGGCAGGACCTGAACGTGACCGGCCTGGGACGGGGGCGCTACTGCCTCGTCTCGAGCGCGGATCCGGACAACCTGCTGCGGGAGTCGAACAACTCGAACAACGCGCGCAAGACCCGGATCGCGCTGCACCCGGCGAAGCGCAGCGTGAAGCGGCTCTCCGGTCACTGCGGCAGATGACCGCTATCGAGACCTGCTAGGACGTCGGCGCCGGCTCGGTCTGGCCGGCTCTGCCGGCCCAGTGCGCCTCCGGCGACGGCGGCGTGTCGCGCAGATACCACTCGGCATCCAGCGCTCCCATGGAGCCGGTTCCGGCGGCGGTGACAGCCTGGCGATAGGTGTGGTCGACCAGGTCGCCTACCGCGAACACCCCGGCAAGGTTGGTCCGGGTCGAGCCGTCGCGGGTCAGCACATAGCCCTGGTCGTCGGTGTCGACCTGGTCGCGGACCAGCTCGGATCGCGGGGTGTGGCCGATGGCGACGAAGGCGCCCCCGACCTCCAGCTCCTCGGTCTCGCCGGTATCCGCGTGGCGCAGCCGCACCTTGGCGATCCTGCCGTCCTCCCCGGCGATGAACTCTTCCGGCACGTAGGGCGTCTTCAGGCTGATGTTCGGCACTGCCTTGGCGCGCTCCAGCATGATCTTGGAGGCACGGAAGTCGTCCCGCCGGTGGATGGTCGTCAGGTCGTTCGCGTACTTGGAGACGAAGATCGAGTCCTCCATCGCCGAGTCGCCGCCGCCGATCACGGCAACGTCCTCACCCTTGAAGAAGGCGCCGTCGCAGACGCCGCAGGTGGAGACGCCGCGTCCCGAGAGCTCGAGCTCGCCGGGGATGCCGAGGCGCTTCGGCTCCGCGCCCATGGAGAGGATCACCGCCTTGGCCAGATGCTCCTCGTCCCCCACCCAGACCCGCTGGATGCCGCCGTCGGAGAGCTCAATCCGGGTCGCGTCATCGGTGATGAACCGGGTGCCGAAGCGCTCCGCCTGGGTCCGGAACTGCTGCATCAGCTCCGGACCCATGATCCCGTCCGGGAACCCCGGGTAGTTCTCGACGTGGGTGGTGTTCTGGAGCTGCCCGCCCCACTGGAAACCCTCGATCAGGAGCGGCTCGAGGTTGGCACGCGCCGTGTAAACGGCCGCAGTGTAGCCGGCGCAGGCGCCGCCGACGATGATCACATTCTCGACTCGCTTCTCGGTCACATTCGCTCCGTCTCGTTCAGTGTTTCGCTCCTGACATAACTATACTTTACTTTCTGAAGTAATGGCCTGCCCCGGCCCGGGAAGCGACTCCCCAATGCTGTTGTCAACCGGCGCCGCGGTCCTTTGCGCGTCCCAGCGCGCCACCGTCTTGCGCAGCTGGAGGAAAGCGACGATCCCGGGCGGAATCGGCAGCCAGAAGGCGATCAGCCGGTAGGTCAGCACCGCCGCGAACACCTCCGCGCCAGGTACGTCGAAGAGCACGAAGGTGCCGATCATCCCCGCGTCCACGGCCCCAACCCCGCCGGGGGCGAACGGGAACAGGTTCGCGACCATGCCCACGAAGAAGCCCTGCATGACGACCCCCAGCGGAACCTTGGTGCCGTAGGCGTGGAACGCGGCCCACAGGATGGCGATGTTGGCAGCCCAGAAGCCGACCGCGCCGAGCACCGCTAGCCCACCCCGTGACGGATTGCGGGCGAAATCGATCGCGGTGCGCGTGCCGCGGGCCAGGGTGGCGGGCCCGCTGGCCAGGCGTTGCGCGTGGCGGGCGAACCGGTACCCCTGCGCGAACGCGGCGAGACGGCGCTCGACGTCATCGGGGATCAGGGCGATGAGGAGGAAGACGGCGATCGCGGAGAAGGCGAGCGCCGCCGGGACGATCGTCAGGCCGACCGGGTGGGGCCCGTTGAACACTCCGGTGCGCAGCAGGATCCCGCCGAGCACCAGGGCGAGCATGTAGACGGCGTACAGCAAGACCAGGAAAGCGACCATCCGGCAGGCCGTCTGGCGCCGCGGCATCCCGGCCTTGCGGAGCGCCCAATAGGTCAGGACGATGCCGCCGGCTCCGCCGGCCGAGAACAGGCGCGTCGCCGCGAGCCCGGCCAACGTGATCTGGTACGACTCGCTCCACTCGAGGTGGACGATGCGCTCGCCGACCACGCCGCGGAAGAGGGCGACGTAGGAAAAGAAGGCGAGCACGTTGAAGAGGAGACCATGAGCAGCACGACGACCAGCGTCTGGGCGATCCGCTTTGGATCAGCGAAGAACGAAGGTTCGCTCTCTTGGGCCTCCTCCTCGAGTACCTCTACGGCCCTGTCGACCACCTCCCGGTCATTCCCCATCGCCCCGAATATTGCCAGGCGCGTCAGCCATTGGTCACCCGCTCGAGCCGCTGCACCGCGGCGCTGATCCGGAGCGCCAGCGGCTCGACGAGCGGCTCGCCGCGACGCACCAGCGCCACCAGTGCGGCGCCGGCGGCCAGGTCGATCACGTAGTGCTCGCCGAGGTACGCGAGAGCGAAGCCGAGCGTGAGCGCGTACCCCCAACCCGTGGCGCCGGCGAGCGGCCCGGCCTCCGAGAGGAGGATCGCCACCAGGACCGAGCTTGCGAAATGCAAGGATGGCATCGCCGCCCACGGGTTGCCGCCGAGCGACTCATAGAGCGCCGGCCAGGCGCGGCCCCAGGTCTTCTCGCCGACCTCTACCATCACCCGCCGCAGCCGCAACGGCTTGGCCCCGGCGACGACCTCGGCGCTGCCGCGACCCAGCGCCTCGGCCATGTCTACGTGTTCGGCGGCCCACCACGGCGGAGCCGTGGGGAAGGCAAAGTAGAGGGCACACCCCACGTCGTACGCCGCGGCCATCTGCCGGGCGGCTCGGGCGAACCGCTCCTCGCGGCGCACCAGGATCCACAGCAGCGCCAGATGCGGCTCGACGAACCAGGCCCAGTGGACGACCGCGAGCACCCGGTCGAGCGCGGTGACTTCGCCGGGACGGGAGAACGCGCGCTGCAGGCGGACGTTTGGGAGCTCGCCGAGCCCCAGCACGCGATCGATGCGGATCGGGTAGCGAACGTGAAGGCGCCGCCGGAGGCGCTCCGGATCGTCGTAGGGCAGCTCGTGAATGACCGTGAAGGCCCACATCTGGAGGCCGAAGAGAGCGGCGTCTCGCGCCTTGGTCCGGGGAAGCAGCACGGCAAGCGCGAACGGGCCCGCTGCGGTCGCCGCGATCGTGACCGGCGGTGGGACGCGCAGCCGACGGCGGGCCAGGGGCACCGCTATCGAGCCCGCGAGCGCTAGGCCCGCCGCGGCCCGGACCGCCGTGCGGAGGATCGGGCTCGACTGGCGGCGTCTCAGTCTGAGCAAGGCGCGGCGAGTATAAGCTCGCCTGGAAATGGGCGATCGGCGCTTCGAGGGTCGCAGGGCCGCGGTCACCGGGGCCGGCGGCTTCATCGGCAACGCGATCTGCCGCCGGCTGGCCGCGGACGGCGCCGCGGTGCTGGGACTCGACGTCAACCCGGCCGCCGCCGCCCGCGTCCGGGGGGCCGGAGCGGCGTTCGTGGAGGCCGACGTCGCCGACCGCGAAGCGCTGGGTGCCGCGTTCGACGAGACTCATCTGGTCGTCCACACCGCCGCCCACGTTCACGAGTGGGGCTCGATGGACGACTTCATTCGAGTCAACGTGGCGGGCACGGCGAACGTCCTCGACGCGGCCGCAGAGTCCGGCGCGGAGCGTGTCGTTCACCTGAGCTCGGTCGTCGTTTACGGCTACGACAGCCGCGCCGAGCAGGATGAGCGGGCGTTTGTTCGCGTCCACGGGATCCCGTACATCGACACCAAGTCAGCCTCCGACCGGCTCGCATGCCGGCGGGGCGCGGTCGTGCTCCGCCCCGGCGACGTCTACGGGCCGGGCTCCGTGCCATGGACGCTGCGCCCGCTCCAGATGGCACGAGCCGGGCAACTCGCCGTGCCCGGTCGCGGCGACGGCCTGATGCTTCCCGTCTACATCGACGATCTGGCGGAGGCGGTCATCCTCGCGCTGGCCGGCGGCGAGCCCGGCCAGGCCTACGCGGTCTGGGACGACGCAAGTCGGGTCACCTTTGAGGAGCATTTCAACCGGCTGGCGCGATTCGCCGGTTACCGCGAGGCGCGGCGGTTGCCGCGCCCGGTGCTCGAGCTGGCGGGGATGGCGATCGAGGGATGGGCGAAGCTGCGTGGCAAGCCCCCCGCCTTCACCGCCCGCGCGGCGACCTTCATCGACCGCCGCGGCACTGTGTCGGTGGCCAAGGCCCACGAGCAGCTCGGCTGGGAGCCCGGCGTCCCCTATGAGGAGGGCATGTACCGAACCGAGCAGTGGCTGCGCGCGGAGGGGCTGATCTGAGGATCAGCCCACCGGCGCCACGGTGGTCCGGTCGCGCTGCAGGCCGCGTGGGTCGATAGGGCCGGGCATGAGGCGCTCGGGTGGTGGGATCGCGATGCCGATTGCGGGCATGCGGCGCTGGAGCGCGTTGTAGGCGAAGCCGTAGACCTGCGAGGAGTGGTAGCCGTAGGACACGAACTCCCGAGGACTTTCGCGGGACCGAGCCGGGCGGGGGAAGCAGGGCGCAGCCCGTACTCGGTAGTACGGGCAAGCCCGATGACCCCGATCCGGCGATGGTATCCGTGCGTCATCCGCGTGCGTGCAGTCGTGGGGCGACTTATCTGGCCCCGCTGGTCGTCGCCGGGCTGGCGCTGGCGGCGCTCGCTTCGCCGGCGCAGGCGACGGTCTTCGGTCCGCGGGCGGGTCACTCCCCGAACGCCGACGACATCCGCACCGCGTACTGGGTTGCAATCGCCGTCGCGGCGCTGCTGGTGATCGCCGTGCACGTGTTCCTAATCGCCGCGATCATCCGCTTCCGGGCTCGCCGCGGACGTGCGCCGCGGCGCTTCACCGCAGGGCCCGGCGCCTTCATGCGGCCCGCGGCGCCGCTGGTCCTGGTGGCCGTCGGCACATTCGTGTTCGGGATCGTGATGGCGGGCAAGGCGCGCGACGTGCAACCGACCGGGTCCCAGGGCCTCGGTGCGTCGAGAGGCCTGGTCGCCCAGGTCGGCGCGCTCAGCGTGCCGTCCGACGCCAAGCCGCTGGCGATCAATGCGATCGGTCAGCAGTTCCTGTGGCGGTTCGAGTACCCCGGCGGTCGGCCCGGCGACCGGGTCTTCTCCTACGGCGAGCTCGTGGTGCCCGTGGACACCGCGATCGTCCTCCACGTCACCTCCACCGACGTCATTCACCGGTGGTTCATCCCTGCGCTAGGCGGCCAGGTGGACGCGGTCCCCGGCAAGACATCCGAGACATGGTTCCGCGCCGATCGCGAGGGCGTCTACCCAGGGCAGTCGACCTCCTTCTCGGGAAGCTCCTACTCGGCCATGCGGGCCTGGGTGCGCGTGGTCAGCCCCGACGCCTACCGGCAGTACGTGCAGCAAAAGCGGGACGACCTCGCCGCGGCCCAGAGGTACGTGCAGCGGAAGGTCACCCAGAACGCCATCCCGGGGCTTCGGCCGTGACCCGATCGACGACCGTCGCTCCGCCCCGCCCCGAGGTCGTCACCGAGGCGATCCCGCGCCGCCGGCCGGGCTGGGTCGAGCGAGCAACCAGCACCGACCACAAGTCGGTCGGAGTGCTGTATGTCGGCACCTCCCTCAGCTTCCTGACCCTGGCGGTGGTCGAGTTCGTGCTCATGAGGGTGCAGCTGATCGTTGCGATTCCGCTGGCCCTGGGGCTGATCGGCTATATCGCGCCGCTCCAGATCGGCTCTCGCGGAGTCGCCTTCCCGCGGCTCAACCTGCTCTCGTTCTGGCTGTATCTGGCCGGAGCCGTAACCGTGTACGGCAGCTTCATCTACCGGCCGTCCGAGGCCGGCCTGGCGGCGCTCCCCCCGCTCTCCGACGACGTGTTCTCGAACACGTCGGGGGTCGACGCCTGGATCGTCGGCGCGGGGCTCGCGCTTCTCGGCTTCGTCTGCTTCGCGGTCAACCTCGTCGTCACGCTGCACAACATGCGGTCGCCCGGCATGGCCTGGCGCCGCATGCCGCTGTTCTCCTGGGCCGCGGCCCTGAGCGGCTACCTGCTGCTGGTGATCGGCCCGGTGATGCTCGCCGCGCTGACGATGCTCTTCATCGACCGCCACTATGGCGGCGTCTTCTTCAACTCCGGAGACGGCGGCGCGCCGCTCTTGTACGAGCACCTCGCCTGGTTCTTCTTTACCGGCTCCTACATGCTCGTCCTGATCGTGGCCGGTGGCGTGATCTCGGACGTCCTGCCGACGTTCGCGCGAAAGCCGCTGTTCAGCCATCGCGGCGCGATGCTGTCGCTGCTGGCAATTGCCGCGCTCGGACCGTTGGCCTGGATGCAGAACATGTACACGGCCCCGATCCCACTCGGCTTCGAGATCTTCGCGATGCTGTTCGCGCTCGTGCTCGCGGTGCCGATCGGGCTGTTGATCTTCAACTGGATCGCAACCCTGTGGGGCGGCACGCTGCACCTCCGGGCCGCGCCGCTGTTCGCGCTCGGGGCGATCAGCTCGATGACGATCGGCCTCGGCGGAGAGCTCGCCTCCTCGGTGCTCCCGGTTGGCTGGCAGCTCGACAACACCACCGCCGCCCAAGGCGACACCTTCGCCGTGCTGGTCGGCGGCGGCGTGCTGGGCGGCTTCGCCGCGCTCCACTACTGGTTCCCGAAGCTCACCGGCCGGACGCTGGGCGAGGGCGCGGGAAAGATCGCCTTCTCCGCGATCCTCGTCGGCGTCTATGTCTATGCGCTGGCGACGTTCTTCGCCGGGCTCAAGGCCCAGCCGGTGGACATCTACAAGTACTTCGCCGGCAACGGCCTCGACGGCTTCAACCTCGTCGCCTCGATCGCCGGCTTCGTGCTTGCCGCAGGGATCCTGCTCGAGCTTGCCAACGTTGCCCACAGCTGGGGGCACGGCTTGCGCGCCGGCCACGACCCCTGGGGTGCAGCGACGCTCGAGTGGTTCGCGCTCTCACCGCCACCGGAGCACAACTTCGACGTCGTCCCCGACGTGCGCAGCGCCGAGCCCTTGCACGACATCCGCAGGGCGATCCGCGAGCGCACCGAGGGTTGGCAGCCGCCGGCCCCAGCCAAGGTGCCGCAGGCCGGCGCCCGCGAGGCCGAGCCGGTCAGCGGGGACGCCCCCGAAGGCCCGTCGGTAGCCTGAGCGGAATGGACCTCACGGCCGCTCGTGCCGAAGCGGACGAGCTCGGTCGCTTCCGCCGCCTGCTGAACGCGACCATCCTCGCCACCTTCGCCCTGATCGTGATTGGCGGGGTGGTCCGGGTGAGCGACTCCGGGCTCGGCTGCGGCGCCGCAGGCAGCGGCACCGAGGGCTGGCCGCTATGCGGGGGACGCGTGCTGCCGTTCCTGCAGCAGAACGCCGTGATCGAGTTCAGCCACCGCGCCGCGGCGACGATCGTGGTCGTGCTGATCGCGGCGCTCGCGCTGCAGGCCTTCCGGCGCCTTCGCGATCACAGCTGGCTGGTCCGCGGCTCGGTGGCCGCCGCCGTCCTGGTTTTGGCGCAGGCGGTCCTCGGCGGCCTCACCGTGGAGCACGGCCTGCACGCGGCCTTCGTCGCCGCCCATCTGGGGCTGGCGATGCTGCTGCTCGCGCTGCTGATCACCCTGCACCGGATCGCACGGCCGGCCGAGAGCTCGCCTCCGGTGGACGGCTCACGCGCCCTGCGCGCGACCGCGGCGGTGGCGACGGTGCTGCTGTTCGGGACGATCGTTGCCGGTGGCTACGTCGCGGGCACCGAGGGAGAGGGAACGCCAAACCAGCCGATCCTTGGAGCTCATCTCGCCTGCGGCGAGCAGTTCCCGACCTGCCTCAACAAGTTCATGCCGTTCTCCTACGGGCGCCTGGTCGATATCCAGCTCACCCACAGATTGTTCATGTACCTGACCGCGATCGCCGTGCTCGCGATGACCGCGGTGGCGGTGCGGCGCCGAGCGGGTGAGCCGGCCATGCGGGAGCGATTCCTTCCCTTCCTGCTCGCCCCGGCACTGCTCGCCTTGCAGATCCT
>VAYK01000033.1:0-13397 GCA_005884985.1 Actinomycetota bacterium
AGCGGCTGGGCGACGTCATCGTGAGCGGCGGTGAGAACGTGTTGCCGGCAGAGGTCGAGGAGGTCCTGCTGCGCCATCCGGACGTCGCCGACGCCGCCGCGGTCGGCCGTGCCGATGCCGATTGGCAGGAGGCCGTGGAGGCGGTGGTTGTCCTGCGCCACGGTGCCGCGGCGGGCGCCGCGGAGCTGCGACAACACTGTGCCGAGTCGCTCGCCTCCTACAAGGTCCCGAAGCGCTTCGAGTTCGTCTCCGAGCTGCCGCGGACCGACTCGGGCAAGCTGCTGCGGCGGGCGCTTCGCTGAAGCGGCGACGAGAGGCAATATCGTGCGGCTCTTTGCGCCTGCCCCACCATGGGCGCCTCCCGTTTGTCAGACATTTGTCGGACAAACCGAGAGCGGCAGCCGACGAAGGAGGAATCGATGGATAGAGGCGACGTTGCCCGCTGGCTCTCCGAGTACGTCGAGGCCTGGAGGTCGTATGACCCCGAGGCGATCGGGGCGCTGTTCAGCGACGACGTGAGGTATCGCTACCACCCGTATGACGAGCCCGTGGAGGGCCGTCAGTCCGTGGTCGAGTCCTGGCTCGGGGAGGGAGCGCACGAGGGCGCCTCCGAGCGAGACGCCGACGGCACCTATGACGCCGCCTATGAGCCGGTGGCGGTAGACGGCGAGGTCGCCGTGGCGACCGGCAGCAGCGCCTACACGAAGGAGCCGGGCGGGCCGATCGATCGGATCTACCACAACTGCTTCGTGATGCGATTCGACGGCGACGGCCGCTGCGCCGAGTTCACCGAGTGGTTCATGGAGCGCCCCGGCGCATAGAGTTCCGTTGATGAGCGCCGAAGACGGGATCTACTACGACGCGGACGCCGACCTCGCCAAGCTGGAGGGGAAGACGATCGCGATCCTCGGCTACGGGTCGCAGGGACACGCCCACGCCCTCAACTTGAGGGACTCCGGCTGCGAGGTGGTGGTGGGCCTGCGGCCCGGCTCGGCGAGTCGCGCCGAGGCGGAGCGCGAGGGCCTGACCGTGCTCGACGTCGGCGAGGCCGCAAGCCAGGGCGACGTGGTGATGATCCTGCTTCCCGACGAGAAGCAGGCCGAGGCCTGGGAGGCCGAGATCCGCGACGGGATCGCCCCCGGCAACCTGCTGATGTTCGCCCACGGCTTCTCGATCCACTTCGGCCAGATCGAGCCGCCGCCCGGGGTCGACGTCGGCATGGTCGCCCCCAAGGGCCCGGGACACCTGGTGCGACGCCAGTTCACCGAGGGCCGTGGCGTCCCCTGCCTGATGGCCGTCCACCAGGACGCCACCGGTACGGCCAAGGACCTGGTCTTGGCCTACGCCAGCGGCATCGGCGGCGGGCGCGCGGGCGTCATCGAGACGACCTTCAAGGACGAGTGCGAGACGGACCTGTTCGGGGAGCAGGCGGTGCTGTGCGGGGGCGCCACGGAGCTCGTCCGCGCGGGTTTCGAAACCCTGGTCGAGGCCGGGTATGACCCACGCCTCGCCTACTTCGAGTGCCTGCACGAGTTGAAGCTGATCGTCGACCTGATGTACGAGAACGGCATCCAGGGGATGCGCCAATCGATCTCCAACACCGCCGAATACGGCGACATGACCCGCGGTAAGAGGGTGATCACCGCCGAGACTCGCGAGGCGATGCGCCAGCTCCTCGCCGACATCCAATCAGGCGAGTTCGCGAAGGAGTGGATCGCCGAGAATCGCGCTGGCGCCGAGAACTTCCAGCGGATGCGAGACGAGGCCGCCGGCCACCAGGTCGAGCAGGTCGGCAGCAAGCTTCGCAAGATGATGCCCTGGATCGACGCCGAGCCGGGTTCCTAGCCGGGCTGCGTGCGATCATCGGCCCGCTTCGGTAAGCGAAGCGAAGGGAGAGACCATGACTGAGACGCCAGGAACGCCTGGTACGCCTGAGACTCCAACCGGCCCGGGCGCGGGAGAGCCACCGGCCCCACCGCCTCCGCCGCCACCTCCGCCACCGCCGGCGGCGAGCTCCACGCCGGATTACCCGGTCCACCTCGACATCGATCACCAGGCCGAGTACAGCCGCTTCATGCCGCTGATCAAGTGGCTGCTGGCGCTCCCGCACTACCTCGTGCTGCTGGTGTTGGGGATCGGTACGTTCTTCGTGGTCATCATCTCCTTCTTCGCGGTGCTCTTCACGGGCCGCTACCCAAGGGGGATGTTCGACTACATGGTGGGGGTCCACCGATGGGCGTTCAGGGTCATCGCATACACGGACCTGATGGTCGACCCGTATCCGCCGTTCACGCTCGCCGACGATCCGAGCTACCCGGTGCGGTTCGACATCGACTATCCGGAGCAGGGCGTCAACAACTGGCGGCCGCTGGTCCACTGGCTCCTGGTGATCCCCTACGCGATCGCGGCGTACCTCATCTATTCCCTCGGGAGGATCTTGGTGTTTTTTGCCTTCTTCACGATTCTTTTCACGAAGAGGTATCCGGAGGGCATGTTCGACATCGTCCGGATCAGCCTGCGATGGCTGGCGAGGGCGAGTGCGTACGAGAACTGGATGGTGACGCGGTACCCGCCGTTCGAGTGGGATTGAGCACCAGCAACGCGTGACGCCCGCGGCGGGCCTCGATGGGTCCGCCGCGGCGTCGTTTTCGGCTGCTACTCGCCCAGCACCTTGATGATCAGCCGCTTCGGGCGGCGGCCGTCGAACTCGGTGTAGAAGATCTGCTGCCATGGCCCCAGGTCCAGCCGGCCGTCGGTGACCGGGACGATCGCCTGATGGTGCACGAGCAGGTTCTTGAGGTGGGCGTCGCCGTTGTCCTCGCCGCCCGCGTGGTGGCGGTAGTCGCCCGGGTCGGGTGAGAGCTCGCGCGCCACGTCGTTTGCCGGCTCCTGCCAGCTCGGGGGTGCCACCTTGTCGAGCCACTCCAGCGTGTCGGCGTGGAGCCCGGGCTCGTCGTCGTTGACCCACACGCCGGCGGTGATGTGCATGGCGGAGACAAGCGCCATCCCCTCGGCGATCCCCGCCTCGTCGACGGCCGCCTGCACGTCCTCGGTGATCCGGACGAACTTTCGCCGCTCTTCGGTCTCGAAGGTCTTGTAGACGGTGTGCGACTTCATGCTTCGCCGCCCGCGGCCGCGTCCTCGGGCGGTTCCCCGGAGCGGAAGCGGCTCGTCTCGCCCTCGGGAAGCCGCCCGTCGCGCCCCACGTAGCCGTCCTTGGCGCCGACGATGACGTAGACGGCGTCCTCGTCGCCGACGTTGCGCAGCTTGCGAATGGTGGCGGGGTCGACGCGGGCGGCGCCGCCGGGCTCGAGCGCATGGGTCGTGCCGTCGCCGAACTCGATCTCGATGCGGCCGCGATGGCAGAAGTAGAGCTCCTCCTGCTCATCGTGGTAGTGGCGACCAGTCTCATAACCGGGCGGCAGCGCGATCGCGTTGACGCCGAAGGCGGTCACCCCGAGCGACCGGCGGATCTTCCGGAAGCCGTAGCGCTCGCCCATCTCGTCGATGTGCCCCACGGCATAGCCGTCGCCCTCGATCACGCCCTCGCTCATGGCGCGCCGGACCATAGCTAACCTTCCGCGCCCCTCCGTATCCTGATCGAGATGGCCCAGGCGCCCAACATCTTCGGCAAGCAGTACATGCTCACCGCGGGACCGACGCCGCTGCCGCCGCGCGTCTCGCAGGTGATGGCGGAGCCGATCCTCTATCACCGCGCGCCGACCTTCGTGGAGATCTACGCGAGGGTGCTCGATCGTCTGCCGCTCGTCTTCCAGACCCGGAACGAGGTGCTCTGCTTCGCCGCCACCGGCACCGGCGCGATGGAGTCCGCGGTCGCCAACCTGGTCGTCGCCGGTGACCCGGCCGTGGTGGCCTCGTGTGGCAAGTTCGGCCAGCGCTGGGCCGAGCTCTGCGATGCCTATGGCGCCGAAACGGTGCACCTGGAGTTCGAGTGGGGCGAGAAGGTGGACCCGGCGCGCCTCGACGAGGCGCTCGCCGGCGTCGGCCGCCCGGTGAGGGCGGTGTTCACCACCCAGTCCGAGACTTCCACCGGCGTCGTCAACGACATCCGCGCGCTGAACGAGGTGACGAAGGCGCACGGCTCGGTGCTCGGCGTCGACGCCGTGTCGGGTCTGGGTGCCGTCAACCTGCCGCAGGACGAGTGGGGCGTGGACGTCGTCGTCGCGGGCTCGCAGAAGTCGCTGATGTGCCCGCCGGGTCTGGCGTTCGCATCCGTGTCCGACCGGGCCATGGCGCTCGCGGCCGAGAATCCCGGCCGGCGCTACTACCTGGACTGGGGCCGCACGGCTCAAGGCCAGAAGCAGGATCCTCCCGACTCGGCGTTCACCCCCGCGGTGACCCTGTTTCGGGCCCTCGATGTGGCGCTCGACCTTCTGTTCGAAGAGGGCCTCGAGGCGGCTTTCGCCCGCCACGCGCTGCTCGCGCGAGCTGCCCGGGCGGGGATCGAGGCGCTGGGGCTGGAGCGCTTCGGACCCGACGACGAGAACGCGAACGTTGTCACCGTCGCCCGTCTGCCGGACGAGATCGACGGCGCCCAGGTGCCGAAGCTGATGCGCGACCGCTACGGGGTCACGATCGCGGGGGGCCAGGGCCATCTGAAGGGCAAGATCGCCCGGATCGCCCATTGCGGCTACTACGGCGCCTTCGACATCGTCATCGCGCTCAGCGCCCTGGAGATGGCCCTACGCGATCTCGGCCACGACGCCGAGCCGGGATCGGGAGCAGGCGCGGCTCAGCGCGTGTTCGCCGAGGCCGGCGAGATCCCCGCCCCGGTCAGTGGCTGAAGCCAAGCCGAAGGTCCTGGTCAAGGAGAAGATCGCCGACTCCGGCGTCGAGCTCCTTCGTGCCGACTTCGACGTCGAGCTCGGCCTGGAGATGACCGACGACGATCTGGACGACCGAATCGGCGAGTTCGACGGGATCGTGATCCGGTCGGCCACCAAGCTGACCGCGGACCTGATCGCGCGCGGCTCCAGGCTGAAGGTGATCGGCCGCGCCGGGACGGGCGTCGACAACGTGGACGTGAACGCCGCCACCAAGCGCGGCATCGTCGTCGTCAACGCCCCAGAGTCGAACTCGGTCGCCGCCGCCGAGCATACGCTGGCGCTGGCTCTCGCCCTGTGCCGCAACGTCCCCCAGGCGCACTCCTCGCTCGTGGGGGGCGACTGGGCCCGGTCGCGGTTCGCCGGCAACGAGCTGTACGGGAAGACGCTGGGCGTGATCGGCTTCGGGCGGATCGGCCAGCTGGTCGCCCACCGGGCCCAGGCCTTCGCGATGGAGGTGGTCGCCTTCGACAAGTTCGTCGCCGCGGAGCGCTTCCGCGAGCTCGGCGTCGAGCGCGCCGAGACCACCGAACACCTGTATGCGAACGCGGACCTCGTGACCATCCACCTGCCGAAGACGCCAGACACCGTCAACTGGATCGATGCCGAGGCGATCGCAAAGATGAAGGACGGGGTGCGGATCGTGAACTGCGCTCGCGGCGAGCTGGTCGACCTCGAGGCGCTCCAGGCCGGGCTCGACTCGGGCAAGGTCGCAGGGGCGGCGCTCGACGTGTTCCCCGAGGAGCCGCTCACCGATCATCCGCTGTTCGGGCGCGACAACGTGGTCGTCACCCCTCACCTGGGCGCGGCCACGGCCGAGGCGCAGGACCGCGCGGGGACGATCACCGCCGATCAGGTGCGCCGGGCGCTGACCGGCGGCGTGGTCACCAATGCGGTCAACATCGCCGCCGTCCGTCCCGAGGAGATGGAGGCGCTGGCGCCGTTCGTGCCGCTGTGCGAGAAGCTCGGCAGGCTGGCGCAGGGTCTCGGCAACGGCTCGATCGACCGGATCTCCGCCGAGTTCCGCGGCCGGATCGCCGAGCACGACACACGGCTGCTCGGCATCGCCGTCCTGGTGGGGATTCTCTCCGGCCACACCGAGGAGCAGGTCAACCTCGTCAACGCGCCGGCGCTCGCCGAGGAGCGCGGCATCGAGCTGACCGAGCTCAAGGACACCGTCTCGGACGAGTTCACCGAGCTGGTGATGGTGCGGATCGAGTCGGGGGGTGAGGCGGTAGAGGTGGCGGGAACCGCGGTTGGGCCGAGGAACCTGCCGCACCTGGTCAGGGTCTGGGGCGAGAGCTTCTACATGCCGTTCGCCGACCACCTCGTCGTGTTCCGCTACAAGGACCAGCCGGGGATGATCGGGCGCATCGGAACGATCTTCGGCCAGCACGGCGTCAACATCGCCTCTGCCGCCGTCGGGGCCGAGGAGTCCGGCGATCAGGCCGTCCTGGCCCTGACGACCGATGCGCCGGTCCCCGAGGGAGTGCTCGAGGAGATCATGCGGCTGGAGGGCTTCCACACCGGCCGCGCGGTCGATCTGTAGGCGCCCCGACTTCGCCGCTGGCCCGAAACCGGTATAGGGTCGGACCGTGCGCGCGGTAGTCGTCACCCGGCACGGGCCTCCGGATGTGCTTCAGGTAGAGGAGCGGCCGGATCCGCCGGTCGGCCCCGGCGAGGTCAGAGTCGCCGTCAAGGCCGCGGGGATCAACTTCGCGGACACGCTGGCCCGGATCGGCCTCTACCCCGATGCGCCGAAGGTTCCCTCGGTGGTGGGCTACGAGGTCGCGGGCGAGATCGAGTCGGTGGGGGGCGGGTGGAGTTACACCGGGTCGGTGATCGGGTGATTGCCGCCACCCGGTTCAACGGCCAGGCGGAGCTGGTGACCGTCCCGGCTGAAAACGCGTTCCCGCTGCCGAAGAAGCTCTCGTTCGAGGAGGGCGCCGCCTTCCCGATCAACTACGCCACCGCCTACGCCGCGCTGGTGATCATGGGCGGCCTCAAGCAGGGCGAGCGGGTCCTGATCCACGCCGCGGCCGGCGGCGTCGGCATCTCGGCGACCCAGGTCGCAAAGGGGATCGGGGCGGAGATCTTCGGCACCGCGTCTGGGTCGAAGCACGATGCGATCCGCGAGCAAGGGGTGGAACACGCGATCGATTACCGGACGCTCGACTTCGAGGACGAGGTCCGAAAGATCACCGGCGGAGAGGGCGTCGACGTGATCATGGACGCGCTCGGCCCGACCTCCTTTCGCAAGGACTACCGCTTGCTGCGCCAGGGTGGACGGCTGATCATGTACGGGCTGTCCGAGGTGCAGAGCGGCAGCGGCAAGCGCGACATCCCGGCCGCCCTGCGGAGCCTCGCCCGGATGCCGCTGGCGACGATGCCATGGTGGAAGAGCCTCGGGGTCATGAACGAGAACAAGGGCGTCTTCGGGCTCAACATGCTCCACTGGTGGGACCGCGAGGGCAACTTCGACCGTGTGATCGAGCCGCTGCTCGAGGCCCTCGACCAGGGGGATCTGAAGCCGGTGGTGGCCGAGGCGTTCCCCTTCGACCGCGCCCCCGACGCGCACCGCATGATTGAGGAGCGCCGCAACGTCGGCAAGGTCGTGCTGGTCCCCTAGCCGACGCCCGGACGCGCCGCTACCCTGCCCCCTCGTGCTCGTCCCCGTTCTCGCCAGCATCGGCAGTGTGTACGACCGGGCGATCGTCGACACCGGTCGCCAACCCGAGTTCCTGTACTTCGTCTCCTTCCTGGTCACGTTCGGCTTCATCCGCACCAGCGCGCACATGATCAAGGCTCAGGTGAGCTGGTGGCCGGGGAACGTCCAGGTCGGCGGCACCCACATTCACCATCTCGTCTGGGGAATTCTCCTGTTGCTGATCATGGGCTACGTGGGCGTCGCGATGGCGCCGCCCTCGCCATGGCACGAGATCGTTACGGTGCTGTTCGGGGTCGGCACCGGCCTCACCCTCGACGAGTTCGCCCTCTGGCTCAACCTCGAGGACGTCTACTGGTCGCACCAGGGCAGGCGCTCGATCGACGCCGTGATCGTCGCCGCGACGATCACCGGGATCGTGCTGGTTGGCTTCACCGCTTGGCTCGCCGTCGCGACCGAGGTGGGGGACGCGGTATTCGCCGTCGTCGGGTCCTTCGGGGTGCTGGCGATCCTGACCGCGGTGGTCAACCTCGCGAAGGAGAAGTTCGGCGTGGCCCTGGTCGGCCTCTTCTTCCTGCCGGCCGGTCTCGTGGGCGCCTTCCGGCTCGGGAGACCTCGCTCGCTTTGGGCGCGCCTCTTCTATCGCGAGCAAAAGAAGCAGCGCGCGCGCCAGCGGTTCGGCGAGCCGAGCCCCACGCCGGCCCCCACCCGGCCGCCGGTCAGTCGGCCGCGGGTTCGGGCTGAGTCACGGAGACTTCGCCCGGCTCGGCGCCGCCGGTCTCGCGCCGATACAGGAGCGCCTCGTCGATCAGGACGCCGATCGTGGCGGCCGCAGGGATCGCCGGCAGGGCGCCGAGGATGCCGGCCAGCTCGCCGCCGACCAGGATCGCGATGATCGCGACCGCCGGATGGATCCGGACCGCGCGGGAACGCCTTGTGGCCGCGCACCCGTAGGCTCTCCACCCGGTTACCGCAAGCGAGATCGCCGCGACCTTGACTACGGCTCGGGCCTGGATCCGGGCGGCATCCACGGCAAACACCTGACGGGAGAGGTTCCGCGCGTGCGCTAGAGTCCCTGCACTCGATGACCCCCCGGCTCCACAGCCTGGCGCTTCTTCTTCTCCTCCCCCCGCGGGGGGAGTAACGCTGGGCGGCGCGAGAGCCGCGACTGACAAGGTCATCGGAGTTTCAAGCAGAAGGAGGAAGGCCCATGAGCGGCCCCGAGCTAGCACCTGACGCGGTACCCGACCCCAATCGCGTCCACATCTTCGACACCACGCTGAGGGATGGTGAGCAGTCGCCGGGCATCTCGCTGAACACCCAGGAGAAGGTCGAGATCGCGCATCAGCTCGCCCGGCTCGGCGTCGACGTAATCGAAGCCGGCTTCCCGATCACCTCGCCGGGGGACTTCGAGGCCGTCGAGGCCATCGCCCGGAACGTGGAGGGCCCGGTGATCTGTGGTCTCGCCCGCACCCACAAGGCCGACATCGACGCCGCCTGGGGGGCGATCAAGGACTCCGTGCGCCCATCAGCTCAAGACCACGCGTGATGACGTCAAGGGCCAGGCGAAGGCGGCGGTGGCGCTCGCCAGGTCCTACTGCGAGGACGTCGAGTTCTCGCCGATGGACGCGACCCGCGCCGATGTCCGCTTCACCGCCGAGGTCTGCGCGATCGCCGTCGCCGAGGGTGCGACGGTGGTCAACATCCCCGACACCGTCGGCTACACGACGCCGGAGGAGTTCCGCCGTTACTTCGAGCGCCTCTACGAGCTGGTGCCCGAGCTGCGCAACGTGCGCCTCTCGGTTCACTGCCATGACGACCTGGGGCTGGCGGTGGCCAACTCATACGCCGGTGTCCTGGCCGGAGCTCGCCAGGTGGAGTGCGCCGTGAACGGGATCGGCGAGCGGGCCGGGAATTGCTCGCTGGAGGAGATCGTGATGCTGCTTCGCACCCGTCGCGACGTCCACGGGCTCGACACCGGAATCAACTCCCGCGAGCTGGCGCGGACCAGCCGCATGGTTTCGCGCTTCACCGGCTACGCCGTGCAGCCGAACAAGGCCGTGGTCGGCCGCAACGCCTTCGCCCACGAGTCCGGCATCCACCAGGACGGGGTGCTCAAGGAGCGCACGACCTACGAGATCATGGACGCACGCGAGGTTGGCCTGGAGTCGAACTCGATCGTGCTTGGAAAGCACTCGGGGCGGCATGCGCTGCGCGACGCGCTCACCCAGCTCGGCTTCAAGGTCGAGGGCAACGCGCTCAACCAGGCGTTCGCGCGGTTCAAAGAGGTCGCCGACAAGAAGAAGCAGATCACCGCACTGGACCTCGAGGCGATCGTCTCCGAGGAGATGCGGGAGTCGACCGAGCGTTACGCGCTCGTCTCGTTCGAGGTCGCGGCCGGCTCTCATCGCGAGCCGCGCGCCAAGGTGGCCGTCAGTGGCCCCTCAGGCGAGACGGTGGTGGGCGAGGCCACGGGCGACGGCCCCGTGGACGCGATTTTCGTCGCCATCCGGGAGGCGACCGGGGTGGACTCGGAGCTTCGCTCCTATACCGTCTCGGCAGTCACCGAGGGCGAGGACGCGCTGGGCGAGGTGACGGTGATGCTCCGCGCCCACGGCCGCCTGGCCAGCGGCCAGGGTGTTGCCACCGACATCCTCGAGGCCTCGGCGCGGGCCTACGTCCGCGCGCTGTCGAACGCGCTCGAGGGCGCCGCCATCCGCGAGGCCGAGGGGGTCGCGGCGGAGGCGGCGGCCGAGCCCGCGACGCCCGGGCCGTAGCCGCGGATAGAGTCCACGGGCACATGGCCGGCGCACTCGAAGGCCGAAGGGCAATCGTCACCGGCGCCTCATCGGGGATCGGCGCGGCGGCGGCCTTGGCGTTCGCGCACGAGGGGGCGGCGGTGGCGCTTGGGGCGCGCCGCAAGGACAAGCTCGACGGCATCGCCGAGCAGATCTCCGGCGATGGTGGCACCGCCCACGTCTTCGGGGTGGACGTCGGTGACGAGGGGGCGGCCCGCTCGTTCGTGGAGGACGCCGCCGCCGAGATGGGCGGCCTCGACGTGCTCGTCAACAACGCCGGCGTGATGCTGCTCGGTCCGGTCGACGGGGCCGATACCGAGGAGTGGCGCACGATGGTGAGCGTCAACCTGCTGGGCCTCCTGTACTGCACCCACGCGGCCCTGCCGCTGATGCGCGAGGGTGGGGGAGGGGACATCGTCAACGTCTCCTCGGTCGCGGGGCGCTCGGCCAACGCGGGATCGGCCGTCTACAACCTGACGAAGTTCGGCGTCACCGCGTTCTCGGAGGCGCTGCGCCAGGAGGCCCTTTACTCGAAGATCAGGGTCACCTGCGTGGAGCCGGGCTTCGTCGACACCGAGCTGCAGGGCCACAACACGAACCCGGTCGTGGTCGAGGCGATCGAGAAGATGCGCGAGACCACGGGGAAGGTCCTGTCCGCCGACGACATCGCGCGGGCGGTCGTCTATGCGGTCGGCCAACCCGCGCATGTCGCCATCAACGAGATCCTCGTCCGGCCGGCCGGCCAGCCCCGCTGAGCCGGGCTCCCTGACAAACGTACGTGATAACGTACGGACAGTGAGCGCCGCCGCCGCAACGCTGCCATCTGCCGGGCGAGCTGACTTCGGCGTCGTGGGCTCGCGCGTCCGGGCGCTGCGCGAGTCGATGGGCCTCTCGCTGCGGGACCTCGCCGAGCGCAGCGGCGTCTCCGCGCCGATGCTGTCGCAGGTCGAGCGGGGCGAGACCAGCCCGACGCTGGCGATCGCCGGCCGCATCGCCGCCGGGCTCGACCTGACCCTGTCGCAGCTTCTGCGCCTCGACGAGGATGGCCATCTCGTCGTCGTGCGTCGCGGCCACGGCCGCAAGCGCCGGCGCGGCGGCCATCGCGTCGAGGAGCTGACGCCGCCGCTCCCAGGCCAGCGCGCCGACGTCTCGCTCCACCGGCTGGTTCCCGGAGGGGCCACGGGTGGCGCGGACGACCCGCCGATTCACGAGCCCGGGAGCCGCGAGACCGCCGTCGTCTTGGAGGGGACGGTGACGCTCGCCGTCGACGGTGAGCGTCACGAGCTGCGAGCCGGAGACAGCGTCACGTTCGACGCCGACCTCCCGCATCACTTCGAGAACAATGGGGCGCAGCAGGTCGAACTTCTCGCCGTCGTCGCGGCGGGCCTTCGCAGGAGCTAACCGTGGCCCCTAAGACCATGTTCGACAAGCTCTGGGACGCTCACCAGGTCGCCGACGGCCTGATCTACGTCGACCTGCACCTGGTGCACGAGGTGACCTCCCCGCAGGCCTTCGACGGCCTGCGGCTCGAGGGCCGCACGGTGCGCCGCCCCGACAAGACGGTCGCCACCGCCGACCACAAAGTGCCCACGGACGGTACCCCGGTCGCCCGCCTGATCGCAGACGACCTGTCGCGGATCCAGGTCGAGACGCTGGAGCGCAACTGCGAGGAGTTCGGGATCCCCGAGCTCGGCCTCACCCAGCCGGGTCTCGTGATCGTGTGCGGCGACAGCCACACTTCCACGCACGGGGCCTTCGGGGCGCTCGCGGTTGGCATCGGCACCTCGGAGGTCGAGCACGTCCTCGCGACCCAGTGTCTGGTCCAAAAGCGTCCGCAGACGATGCGAATCGACTACGCGGGCCAGCTCGGCGCGGGCGTGACCGCCAAGGACCTGATCCTGGCCACGATCGGACGCCTGGGCGTTGGCGGCATGGTCGGGCACGCGGTCGAGTACGCGGGCGAGGCGATCCGAGGCCTCTCGATGGAGAACCGCATGACGATCTGCAACATGACGATCGAGGGCGGCGGGCGTGCGGGCATGATCGCGCCCGACGAGACGACCTTTCAGTGGGTCCAGGGTCGTCCGGGCGCACCCGCGGACTTTGGCGCCGCTGTTGCCGCGTGGCGGCGACTGCCCAGCGACGAGGGCGCCGAGTTCGACGCCGAAGTCGGCGTCGATGCGGCGGCGATCTCGCCGATGGTCACCTGGGGGACGACGCCCGGCATGGTGGCCCAGGTGACCGACGTGGTGCCCGAACCGGCAGAGTGGGGCGACGGCCCGGCCGGCCGCGAGGCGGCGGAGCGCGCCCTCGCCTACATGGCGCTGGAGCCCGGGACCCGGGTGCGGGACATTCCGCTGGACCGCGTGTTCATCGGCTCCTGCACCAACTCGCGGATCCAGGATCTGCGTGAGGCCGCCGAGATCGTCGCCGGAAGGCGGGTGGCCGGGTCAGTGCGGGCGATGGTCGTGCCCGGCTCCCAGCAGGTCAAGTCACAGGCCGAGGACGAGGGGCTCGACGAGATCTTCCGCTCGGCTGGCTTCGAGTGGCGCACGGCGGGGTGCTCGATGTGCCTCGGCATGAACCCCGACATCCTCGCCGAGGGCGAACGCTGCGCGTCGACCTCGAACCGGAACTTCGAGGGTCGCCAGGGCAAGGGCGGGCGCACCCACCTCGTTTCGCCGAGGATGGCCGCGGCAGCGGCGGTCGAAGGCCATTTCGTGGACATCAGGGAGTGGGCATGAGGCCCATTGACGTGATCGAAGGCAAGGTCTCGGTGCTCGACCGCGCCGATGTGGACACCGACCAGATCATCCCCAAGCAGTTCCTGAAGCGGGTGGAGCGCACGGGCTTCGGCGAATTCCTGTTCTACGACTGGGTCCGCTCGGGCGAGATCGAGCTCGAGCCCAACCCGATCCTCCTCGCGGGGCGCAACTTCGGCTCCGGCTCGTCCCGCGAGCACGCCGTCTGGGCGCTCCAGGACTTCGGCTTCGAGGCGGTTGCCGCGCCGTCGTTCGCCGACATCTTCTACGTCAACTGCACCAAGAACGGGCTGCTTCCGGTGATCCTCGACGAGCAGCACGGCCGGGC